>JBOFCH010000157.1:0-4716 GCA_051645985.1 Plesiomonas sp.
TTTACGGATCACTTCCGTGCTACGGTGTTGTAGCGGGCGCCCGCTTAATCCCCCCGCTTCTTCGGCATGTTGATATCCTTGCACCAAGCTACGATCGAGTGTGGTGTTGGTGGCAATCACGCCATCGATTTTATATCGGACTAGGCTATCGGCAATTTGGATCAGCTCTTCATCAGTTAAGTCAGGTGCAATTTTCACCGCCACCGGCACATAACGGCCATGCTTTTTATGCAACTCTTCTTGGCGCAATTTTACGCCTTGCAGCAAATCATCCAGCGCTTCACCATATTGCAAAGTGCGCAGACCCGGAGTATTCGGCGAAGAGATATTAACAGCAATATAACCGGCATGTTGATACACCTTATCCATACAAATCAGGTAATCATCTTTACCCTTCTCTACCGGCGTATCTTTGTTTTTACCGATATTGATACCGATGATGCCATCGTATTTGGCCTGCTTTACATTTTCGACCAGATAATCGACACCCATATTATTAAAGCCCATCCGGTTAATGATCCCTTCAGCTTCCAAGATCCGAAACAGACGTGGTTTATCATTACCCGGTTGCGGACGCGGTGTCACCGTACCAACCTCAATAAAACCAAATCCCATTGCTCCCAGCGCATCGAGGCAATCGGCATTTTTATCCAAACCCGCCGCTAAACCAACCGGATTCTTAAAGCTCAGCCCCATGCAGCTAACCGATTTATTAGGAATATGTTGCCGGATGATATATTCGAGGGGAGTACCGGTGATTAGCTTGAGATTATGAATGGTTAAATCATGAGCGCGTTCTGGCTCAAACTGAAAAATGGCTTGTCGGGCTAAACGGTAAAGCATGATACCTCTCCTGATAAACGCGCGGTCACGAATCCTGCGCACTCACGGGAGGGTTACACAACAGAAGGGGAAAAGCAGTGCCGGTCTGTGTGTTTCCTCACCCGGAACTGCGCAATCATCAAGCATAAACGAGCTGAATGCCCCGGTCAGAAACCGGAGTCGCATTATGGTCAAGTTTGTCGCTTTTGTCATCGTGTTTCGTCAATTTTTATCGCTTTCAGCCGCGTTGCAGGCTCACAATGCTGTTTTGCGCATTTATTTCCAGCCGAAAACGGCCATTGATACCATTGTGTAGCAAAAAAGAGCGAAAGCGTGCAGCCGGTAAACTTAACCGTTTACCCTCTTCAGACCACACCAAGATCTGCTGCGCCTGACCATGGTAATGATGCAAAAAGGTTTGATAATCAATCGCAAGACGAAAATGGAAAACCATAACGAACAATACGGCAGGTTACCCTGCCGTATCCAGTTAGACAGACAAATATGCTGAAAAGTAGGATTTTATCCTTTTAGTCAGCTTAAGCTAATGACTTGGTGATTTTTTCAAACAAGTCACGGGCCAGATTGTCCAGTTTTTGCAGGCGTAATAGCTGCTCACGCATCAGTTGCTGCCGCTCAGTATCGTAACGTCCTAAGCGGATCAACGGCTCTATCAGACGAGAGGCCACTTGTGGATTCCGGCTATTTAGCTCCACCAGCACGTCGGTCAGGAAACGATAACCTGAACCATCTTTAGCATGGAAGGCCGAGGGATTGGCGGAAACAAAGGCGCCGATCAATGAGCGGGTACGATTTGGGTTCGCCAAACTGAAGGCGGGATGCTGCATCAACGCGTTGACGTTATCCAGTACATTGGTTGCTGGGCTAGTGGCCTGCAACATGAACCACTTATCCATCACCAAACCATCGTACTGCCATTTCTCAGCAAACTGCTGCATCAAACTATCACGACATGGTAGCTCGGCACTGACCGCAGCGGAGAGTGCCGCCAGCGTATCGGTCATGTTATCGGCTTGCTCATACTGACGACGCACCAGTGCGTCTGCGCCTTCGGCAAAGGCCAAATAGCTGAGGCAGGTATTACGCAGCGCACGACGTGCGATATCGGCATGTTCAACACGATATTCTGGCAAAACATGCGCTTGATACACGGCGCGCAGCTCATCGCTTAACTCCAGCACCAGCTCATCACGAATAAACTCACGGACTTCGCGGATCGCATCGGGATCGATTTGATCAAACAGCTCCGCCAGCTCAGTCTCTTTCGGTAGGGTCAGGATCAACGCAGCCAGAGCCGGATCCAAACGCTCATCCAGCAGCACAGCACGGAATGCATCCACGACCTCTTCAGGCAGCGCCAGTGCTTTACCCGCTTGCCAGTTGGCGACGTTCAATCGAACATACTTACCCATCAGCATTTGCGCCGCATCCCAACGCGCAAAATCATTGCGGGCATGCGCCATCAGGAAGGTCAGCTGGCTATCGGCGTACGGATAATCCAACTTCACTGGCGCAGAAAACTCGCGCAGCAAAGAGATCACCGGAGCCGGCGTCACCTGTTCAAACACAAACGTCTGTTCTTGCTCGGTCACATTCAACACGGAGCCGATCGGTTGACCCGCACAAATCAGCGGGATCACCGAGCCATCAGCGGCATACAGCTCGATATCCAGCGGGATATGCAGCGCCTGCTTTTCACTCTGCTCAGGCGTTGGCGGCGTGCTCTGGCGCACATGCAACCGATAGACTTGCTGCTGCTGATCATATTCATCACGAATGTGCAGATGCGGTGTACCGGCTTGGCTGTACCAACGGCGGAACTGTGTCAAATCAATACCGGAAGCATCTTCCATGGCTTTAACGAAATCTTCACAGGTCGCCGCACTGCCATCATGACGCTCAAAATACAGACGCATCCCTGCCTGAAACGCCGCTTCGCCGAGCAAGGTATGCATCATGCGGATCACTTCCGCCCCTTTCTCGTACACGGTCACGGTATAAAAGTTATTCATTTCGATAACTTTATCTGGACGGATCGGATGCGCCATCGGGCTAGCATCTTCAGCAAACTGAGCGCCACGCATCACCCGCACGTTGTTGATACGGTTGACCGCACGTGAGCCGAGATCAGAGCTGAATTCCTGATCACGGAAAACAGTTAGCCCTTCTTTAAGGCTCAACTGGAACCAGTCACGGCAGGTGACTCGATTACCGGTCCAGTTATGGAAATATTCATGCCCGATCACCCGCTCGATATCCAGATAATCGGTATCGGTCGCAGTTTCCGCTTTAGCCAGCACAAACTTGGAGTTAAAGACGTTTAGCCCTTTATTCTCCATCGCGCCCATATTGAAGAAATCCACGGCCACAATCATGTAAATATCCAGATCGTATTCCAGGCCAAAACGGGTTTCATCCCAGCGCATCGATTGCTTCAAAGAGGTCATAGCCCAATCGGCGCGATCGAGGTTGCCACGATCGACGTACAGCTCCAAGGCCACTTCACGACCGGAACGGGTGACGAAGGTATCACGCAACACATCAAAATCACCGGCAACCAGCGCAAACAGGTAAGACGGTTTTGGGAATGGATCGGACCACTGCATCCAGTGACGCCCATCCTCTAGCTCACCAGACGCCACACGGTTACCGTTGGACAACAGATAAGGATAGCGTGCTTTCTCGGCGGTGATTTTGGTTTGATAACGCGCCAGTACATCTGGGCGGTCAAGGAAATAGGTGATCCGGCGAAAACCCTCCGCCTCACATTGTGTACACAGCGCATCGCCGGACTGGTACAAACCGGATAATGCGGTGTTTTGCGCCGGACTGAACCGAGTAACAATCGTTAACTCACACTCTGTCGGCAAACCATGAATGGTTAAAAGATGGCTGTCTTGCTGATAATCAGTGACCGGCTGACCGTTAACCGCCACAGACACCAGCGTCAACCCTTCGCCATTCAGTACAAATGGTTGTGTATGCTCACCTTGGCGAACCACGTGGCTAACGGCTGTCACGACCGTATCATCAGCCGACAAATCGAAATCCAGCGCTACATCGGTAATGGTGTAATCCGGTGCGCGATAATCCTGACGGTATTTAGCCTGCGGCTCTGTCTGCGCGCCACTCTGCAATTGTTGCGTCATTATTCTTCTTCCCTCTGCAGTGTTTGGTTTTCAACACAGTGTACGATTAATGCGTTTGCGGTTAGCAATGCCATATTTAGCAATGCCATATATTGTGCGATGAATTGCCATTCAGCCTGTCATAAAAATCAGGCTCGGGTCAAACATGGGAGACTAAGCCTACACTACAAGCCAAAACGGCTACGCTCGGCGGCCAAACATAAGATGCCCATAATAGTATAACCGTCAGTGATAATACCGCTTTTCACCATCTGCAAAACCTCATCAAACAGATAACGCTCGACCGTAATATCCTCGGACTCCTCTAACGCCGGCTCAGACTGGCTAAGGCCAGTGGCAACAAACAATGCTCCGGTTTCATTCGTGATGGAGTTCGACACATGAAAACCCAGCAACAAAGGCTCTATCGCCTCAGCCACCAGACCGGTCTCCTCCTGTAGCTCACGCCGCGCAGTATCAAACCAGTTTTCGCCTTGCGGACACCCGCCCTCCGGCAGCTCCAATGAGCTATTGCAACCAGTCGCATAGCGTGTCTGGCGAACCAACGTGACAGAGCCATCCTCGTGCAGTGGCACGATACCTACCCCACGGTTCTTGAACTCCACGACCCCGTATAATGCCGGATTCCCGGCCGGATTAACGACCTGATCTTCACGTACTCGCATCCACGGGTTTTCATAAACGGTTTTGCTTTCAAGGGTTTGCCAAGAGGACATATCTTGCC
>JBOFCH010000158.1:0-3111 GCA_051645985.1 Plesiomonas sp.
AAGATCCCTTTGATGTGCTCCAGCACCTCTTTTTTCGGTGGTTTCACGCCATCAAGTTGGTATTCTTCGCCCATGGCTTCCCACTTGTGCTTGCCCAGCTCATGGTACGGCAGCAATTCAATCTTCTCGATATTCTTCATATCTTTAATGAACTCACCTAGCTGATGCGCCGAGGCGTCATCATCGGTGTAGCCGGGAACAATCACATAGCGGATCCAAGTCGGCTGGTTGCGTTTAGCCAGATAGCGGGCAAAGTCCAGCACACGCTTATTGGATACCCCAGCTAAATTTTGGTGTACATCGTCGTTGATCTGCTTCAGATCCAGCATGACCAAATCGCTGGCATCCAGCAGCTCATCGATCACCGGCTCCATTTTACGCACGAAACCGTTGGTATCGAGACAGGTGTGGATCCCTTCTGCTTGGCAGGCTCGGAACAGATCGCGCACGAACTCGGCCTGTAAAATGGCTTCGCCGCCGGATGCCGTGATACCACCGCCAGAGGCTTTCATGAAATGCCGGTAGGAGCGTAAATCATTCATGATTTCTTCTACGGTAACTTCCTTACCGCCGTGGGTATCCCAAGTATCACGGTTGTGGCAATACAGGCAGCGCATCAGACAGCCTTGCATGAACACAATGAAACGGATACCCGGGCCATCAACGGTGCCGCAGGATTCGAAAGAGTGGATACGTCCTTTAACTGACATAGACAGGATATACTCCGTATTAGGCTGATCAATAGCAGCCTGTACTGTAAAAAAGGTTCGCGGTACGTATAACAATGTTATGCGCTAACCCGCAAAACCTAATAGGAAACCGCAAAAATGCTTGGCTGCGGCAAAACGGGCAGCGTGCTGATGGCGGTGAGCCGGCAACCACGCTCGGTGGATACTGGCCGGATCTCGCGCACCATTGGATTGCTTCATTATCCCATTTCGGCAGCGAAATTGAACCGATTAATCACGGATAATCTGGTACAAAATGTGCGGATTTCACTTTTTATGGCGTGAGAAGGGATGTGAGAGAGGATGGTGAGGGGCGGGTTTGCTGATGTGATGATAGATGATAATAGTGGCGACCAACAAAAAAGGCCCCTTACGGGGCCTTCACTGGATTGGCTTGACGCGTTACACGCTTTCGTCAGCTCAGATTACAGAGACTGAGTGAAAGTACGGGTGATAACGTCTTGCTGTTGTTCTTTGGTCAGTGAGTTGAAACGCACTGCGTAACCAGATACACGGATGGTCAGCTGAGGATATTTCTCAGGATTTTCCATCGCGTCCAGCAGCATTTCGCGGTTCATTACGTTCACGTTCAGGTGTTGACCACCTTCGATGGACGCTTCGTGGTGGAAGTAACCATCCATCAGACCAACCAGGTTGCGCTTCTGCGCTTCCATGTCTTTACCCAGTGCATTTGGCACGATAGAGAAGGTATAAGAGATACCGTCTTTGGCGTGAGCAAATGGCAGTTTGGCAACAGAAGTCAGGGATGCAACAGCACCTTTCTCGTCACGGCCGTGCATTGGGTTAGCACCTGGGCCGAACGGAGCACCGGCACGACGGCCGTCTGGAGTGTTACCGGTCTTCTTACCGTAAACGACGTTAGAGGTGATGGTCAGAACGGACTGAGTTGGGATCGCGTTGCGGTAAGTACGCAGGGCGCGGATCTTGTTCATGAAGCGTTCAACCAGATCACAAGCGATGTCATCTACGCGAGAATCGTTGTTACCGAACTTCGGATAATCACCTTCGATTTCGAAGTCAACAGCGATACCGTCTTCATCACGTACTGGCTTAACTTTCGCGTACTTGATAGCAGACAGGGAGTCAGCTGCTACAGACAGACCTGCGATACCACACGCCATGGTACGAACCACGTCACGATCGTGCAGCGCCATCAGAGCGGCTTCGTAGCTGTACTTGTCGTGCATGTAGTGAATAACGTTCAGCGCGGTCACGTACTGCTTAGCCAGCCAGTCCATGAAGTGATCCAGACGATTCATCACTTTGTCGTAATCCAGAACGGCGTCAGTCATTGGCGCTTCTTTTGGACCCACTTGCATTTTCAGTTTTTCGTCCATACCGCCGTTGATTGCGTACAGCATGGTTTTAGCCAGGTTCGCACGGGCACCGAAGAACTGCATTTGCTTACCAACGATCATTGGAGATACGCAGCATGCGATCGCGTAGTCGTCGGAGTTGAAGTCTGGACGCATCAGGTCGTCGTTTTCGTATTGCAGGGAAGATGTATCGATAGATACTTTCGCTGCATAACGCTTGAAGCCTTCTGGCAGAGCTTCAGACCACAGGATGGTCATGTTTGGCTCTGGAGATGGACCCATGGTGTACAGGGTGTTCAGGAAACGGAAGCTGTTCTTGGTAACCAGAGTACGACCGTCCAGACCCATACCGGCCAGAGACTCGGTTGCCCAGATTGGGTCGCCAGAGAACAGGGTATCGTATTCTGGAGTACGCAGGAAACGTACCATACGCAGTTTCATTACGAAATGGTCAACCATTTCCTGCGCTTCTTGTTCAGTGATCAGACCGGCTTTCAGGTCACGCTCAATGAAGATGTCCAGGAAAGTCGAGGTACGACCCAGAGACATTGCCGCGCCGTTTTGAGACTTAACCGCAGCCAGATAGCCGAAGTAAGTCCATTGAATCGCTTCTTTCGCGTTCTTAGCAGGGCCGGAGATGTCGAAACCGTACTTAGCCGCCATCTCTTTGATTTGGCCCAGCGCACGGTGTTGTTCTGCGATTTCTTCACGCAGCTGGATGGTCATTTCCAGATCTTCGCCGTTTTCCAGACGAGATTGCAGGGAACCGAACTGAGCGAACTTGTCCGCCATCAGGAAGTCGATACCGTACAGTGCGATACGGCGGTAGTCACCGATGATACGGCCACGGCCGTAGGCATCTGGCAGACCAGTCAGAACACCGGACTTACGGCAACGCAGGATGTCTGGGGTGTAAACGTCAAACACGCCTTGGTTGTGAGTCTTACGGTATTCGGTGAAGATCTTCTTGACCATTGGGTCCAGTTCACGACCGTAAACTTTGCAGGAGCCTTCCACCATCTTGATGCCGCCGAATGGGATCAGCG
>JBOFCH010000159.1:0-6517 GCA_051645985.1 Plesiomonas sp.
GGAGTTCTTACTGAATTTTCTTCGTTATCATGCCAAAATCCATTTATTTGCGCCTATTGCCGCTGACTCTGGTGTGGTTATTGAGCGCCTGTGTGAGTACGCCGCCACAACCGGTCGGCCCGACAATCAGCTGGTCTGCCCATATGCAGCAGTTGCAAGATCTCAACCGCTTTCAGGCACGCGGAACCTTTGCTTATCTGACGCCACAACGTCGCCAATCGGCCCGATTCTTCTTGCAGCAAAAGGATGCAGAGCATTATCAGCTGTTATTGCTCAATCCGCTGGGGGGCACGGTACTGGAAATCAGCGCCGCGCCGGGCAATATCACGCTGAAAGATAACGAGGGTAAGACGTATCAAGGGGTTAATGCCGATGAGCTGGTCTACCGTCTGACCGGTATGCAGATCCCCGTCAATAATTTGCGCCACTGGATTTTAGGTCTACCCGGTGACAACGATACGTATACCCTTGCCGGACAGCGGCTCGCTACCTTGCAGCATGCCGCTGCCGGTAAGACGTGGGTCATGCGCTACAACAGTTATGATGTGAACGCCTCGCCCATATTGCCCTCGGCGATGGAGCTGACACAAGGCGACCAACGGATCAAATTGAAAATCGATGACTGGATACTCTGATTGCCCGCCGGCGCAGCCACTACAATGGCCCTCGCCGGCCAAACTGAACCTGTTTTTATACATCACCGGCCGCCGTGCCGATGGTTATCACTCTTTACAAACCTTGTTTCAATTTCTGGATTATGGCGATAGCCTTTCCTTCATGCCCCGTACCGATGGGGTACTGACTTTATCTCCCTCGATTCCTGACGTTCCCGATGAGCAAAACCTGATCATCCGCGCCGCCCGCCTGTTGCAACAGCATACCGGTTGCACACAAGGCGCGGATATTCGCCTGCACAAAATTCTGCCCATGGGCGGAGGCTTAGGTGGCGGCTCGTCGAATGCAGCAACCACACTGGTTGCCCTGAATTCTTTATGGCGGACCGGCTGTAGTCGCTCGGAGCTGGAACACTTAGGACTGCAACTGGGTGCCGATGTCCCAGTTTTTGTCCACGGCCACGCCGCTTTTGCCGAGGGAGTCGGTGAACAGTTACAAGACTGCTCACCACAAGAGAAATGGTATCTGGTGGCACATCCCGGCATCAGTATTCCTACTGCGGCGATCTTCGGCGATCCCGAACTGACCCGCAACACCCCGGAGCGTACTTTGACCGCCTTGATAGCAGCCCCTTACGAAAACGATTGCGAAAATGTCGCAAGAAAACGTTTTCGCGAGGTTGAACACCTTATTTCTTGGCTGTTACAATACGCCCCGACTCGACTGACCGGTACCGGTGCCTGTGTCTTTGCTGAATTTGATACAGAAGCCGCTGCCCGTACAGTTTTGCAGTCTGCTCCCAACTGGTTACAAGGTTTTGTGGCTAAAGGCGTCAACATTTCGCCTTTACAACATACCTTACAGCAGTTTTGTGACCAGACTGCAACGTAAACGAATATCCGTGAACGAATAAATGATTTACTGATTGAATCTGGCCCCTATGGGCTGGTGCATTTTACCGACAGATGTCCGCTGTCTGCCGTTAAAAGGCCCGTCAGATTCCCCCCGTATCCTGGACGCAAGCCTGAGGTTCTTCTCGTGCCCGACATGAAGCTTTTTGCTGGTAACGCAACGCCGGAACTGGCACAACGCATCGCTGACCGTTTGTACATCTCTCTTGGCGACGCTACTGTGAGTCGTTTTAGCGACGGCGAAGTATGTGTACAAATTAACGAAAATGTCCGTGGTGGTGACATTTTCATTATCCAGTCTACCTGTGCCCCAACCAACGACAACCTGATGGAGCTGGTGGTAATGGTAGACGCTCTGCGTCGTGCTTCGGCAGGTCGTATCACTGCGGTTATCCCTTACTTCGGTTATGCCCGTCAGGATCGTCGCGTACGCTCTGCTCGTGTACCAATTACCGCAAAAGTAGTGGCTGATTTCCTGTCCAACGTGGGTGTTGACCGTGTTCTGACCGTTGACCTGCACGCCGAACAGATCCAAGGCTTCTTCGATGTTCCGGTCGACAACGTGTTTGGCAGCCCAGTACTGCTGGAAGACATGCTGGCGAAAAACCTGGCCAGCCCGGTTGTGGTTTCTCCGGATATCGGTGGTGTTGTGCGTGCGCGCGCCATTGCCAAACTGCTGAACGACACCGACATGGCGATCATCGACAAGCGTCGTCCACGTGCTAACGTGTCTCAGGTGATGCACATCATCGGTGATGTTAACGGCCGTGACTGTATTTTGGTCGACGACATGATCGATACCGGTGGCACCCTGTGCAAAGCGGCTGAAGCACTGAAAGAGCGCGGCGCGAAGCGCGTCTTTGCTTACGCTACCCACCCCGTGTTCTCCGGCACCGCTATCGACAACATCAAGAACTCCATGATTGATGAAGTAGTTGTGACCGACAGCATTCCATTGACACCTGAGTTCAAAGCGCTGGATAAAGTTCGCGTGCTGACCCTGTCAGGCATGCTGGCTGAAGCCATCCGCCGCATCAGCAATGAAGAGTCTATCTCTGCCATGTTTGAACATTAATTCCCAACCGAATTAATGGCTACATGCAAAAAGGCACCCTCGGGTGCCTTTTGTCATTCTAAGCCACCAACGTGTAGAATAGCGCCCATTGCCTGCCCTGCCCCATAAACCACCGGTCAGAGCATCGCCTGCGTATTTTATGTTTATCAACCCGAGACTGTCATGAGTACGATTAAACTGTTGGTCGGTCTGGCCAATCCCGGAGCCGAGTATGCGGCTACCCGCCATAATGCTGGAGCTTGGTATCTGGATCTACTGTCACGTCGCTATAACGCCAGCTTAAAAGAAGAAGCCAAGTTTTTCGGTTATACCGGCCGCGTCAGCATTAACGGGCAAGATGTTCGCCTGCTGGTACCGACCACCTTTATGAACTTGAGCGGCAAAGCCGTGGCCGCTATGGCCTCTTTCTATCGTATCAACCCGGATGAAATTCTGGTTGCCCATGACGAGCTGGATCTGCCACCGGGTGTGGCCAAATTTAAACTGGGTGGCGGTAATGGCGGCCACAACGGCTTGAAAGATATTGCCAGCAAACTCGGTAACAACCCCAACTTCCACCGTCTGCGCATTGGCATTGGCCATCCGGGGGACAAGAACAAAGTAACCGGCTTTGTTCTGGGTAAACCCCAAGCGACCGAGCAACGGCTCATCGATGATGCCATTGATGAAGCGGTACGTTGCACCGATCTGCTGATGAAAGACGGCATGCTGTCCGCCATGAACCGCCTGCATGCGTTCAAGGCCAACGTCTGACACCAATAGCCTTAGTATCCACTCACAGCCGCCCTGCTCAATGCGGGTAAAGCTGTGATATAATCTTTAGTTTGATTTGCACCCTTTTTTTGTGCATGACATTTCGAGTGTAGAAGGTAATTACATCATGGGATTCAAATGTGGCATCGTAGGTCTGCCTAACGTGGGTAAGTCTACCCTGTTCAACGCCCTGACCAAAGCGGGTATCGAAGCAGCTAACTTCCCGTTCTGCACCATCGAACCTAACACCGGCGTGGTGCCGATGCCGGATCCACGTCTTGACCAGCTGGCTGAGATTATCAATCCTCAGCGTACTGTACCGACCACCATGGAGTTTGTGGATATCGCCGGTCTGGTAAAAGGCGCATCCAAAGGTGAAGGTCTGGGTAACCAGTTCCTGGCTAACATCCGTGAAACCGAAGCTATCGGTCATGTTGTTCGTTGCTTTGAAAACGACAACATCATTCACGTAGCCGGTCAAGTTGACCCTGCTGATGACATTGATGTGATCAATACCGAGCTGGCACTGTCTGATCTGGAAGCCTGTGAACGCGCCCTGCAACGTGTACAAAAGCGCGCCAAAGGTGGTGACAAAGAGGCCAAGCTGGAACAAGAGGTCCTGCAAAAGTGTCTACCACATCTGGAAAATGCCCAGATGCTACGCACGCTGGATCTGAGCGATGATGAAAAAGCGGTCATCAAGTATCTGAGCTTCCTGACCTTGAAGCCAACCATGTACATCGCCAACGTGAACGAAGATGGCTTCGAAAACAACCCCTATCTGGATAAAGTCCGTGAAATCGCTGCCGCAGAAGGCTCTGTAGTTGTTCCTGTTTGTGCCGCTATCGAGGCCGATATCGCCGAACTGGAAGATGAAGACAAAGCCGAATTCATGGCTGAACTGGGTATCGAAGAGCCTGGTCTGAACCGTGTGATCCGTGCCGGTTACAAACTGCTGAACCTGCAAACTTACTTCACTGCGGGCGTGAAAGAAGTGCGTGCTTGGACTATCTCTGTCGGTGACACCGCGCCACAAGCAGCGGGTAAAATTCACACTGACTTTGAAAAAGGCTTTATCCGTGCTCAAACCATCGCCTTTGAAGACTTCATCAAATATCGTGGTGAGCAAGGCGCTAAAGAAGCCGGTAAGATGCGCGCGGAAGGTAAAGACTATATCGTCAAAGATGGCGATATCATGAACTTCCTGTTTAACGTGTAAACCTGATTCATTGGCTTACTACGGATTTACATGATGCATATTCTTGTGCATACACAATACGTACCGTAAACCATATACCCGCAGACAAAAGCCACTCTTCACCAGAGTGGCTTTTCCAATTTCTCAAAATACCACTCATCTAATCCCCTTACAGTATAGCTGCCCTCAGCCATCCACTACCATCCAACATCAATATATAAACCACGATGCATATAACAAAATATGCACTTGCTGGTTAGCCAGAACCAAACTAGCCTTTTATTAAAAAATACTCCCTTTATTTAGTCTGGTTGGATTCAATAAATAAAAATAAGGATGAAACATGGATCCGTTTTTAGGCGAAATCCGCCTGTTTTCTTGGGAAATCATACCAGGAGACTGGCTGCCATGTGATGGTAGAGTGCTGCAAATCAATCAATACGCAGCTTTGTATACTTTGTTATCCAACACCTATGGTGGTGATGGCACCACAACCTTCTGCCTTCCGGATCTGAGAGGTCGCACACCGATAGGTTATAGCGCGTTCAATTCACCAGCGCCTGACAGCAAACAACAAAGCGGTTGCGACACTAAAACTCTGCCGTTCAGTGTTGTCCCTCAGCACACACACCAAGCAAGAATTACCACAGCTGCGGCTCAACGTTCAACACCCGCAGATGGCGTGCCAGCAACCAGCAATAAAAAAATCTATCACTTGAAGCCTATTACGGCCTCAGTCCCACTACGGGCAGAGACAATAGCAAACTCAGGCTCCGGCCGAGCTATCAATAATATTCAACCATCTATTGGTATCGCGTTCTGTATCGCTACCGTTGGCAACTATCCATCACGTGATTAATTCTGAATCAATATATTAGAGGAATATCAATATGGCTGATATGGTTGATACGGTTGACTGTTTTCTCGGTGAAATCCGCATATTTGCCGGTGACTATGCCCCGAAAAATTGGGCCTTTTGTGATGGTGCTACGCTTTCAGTGCAAAAATACCAAGCACTATTCGCACTACTAGGAACTGTCTATGGGGGGGATGGGAGCCAAACATTTGCTCTGCCTGACTTTCGTGGCCGTATACCTGTCGGTTTTGGTACAGTAGAAATCGCATTGGGAGAACTTTTTGGCGCAGAAAGCCATATGATCACCCAAGAAAATATGCCGCCGCACACGCATACATTTAACGTCACAACTGATACAGGCGATCAAGAAAAAGCCGACCAGACGATGCTTGCAAAACTGAGTGCATCTGGTGCCAACAAAGGGTTTTACAGCAAAATCTCCCAACCTAATATCGCTCTCGATTATGACTTTTTAACGCCTGTGCTCAACATGAATCAACAACCAATAAATAATATGATGCCTACCCTCACCGTCAACTACATCATTGCGTTAAGCGGGATATATCCATCCTAACTTTTCCTTACTATCGGCATGTAAACAGGGAGCAAAACTATGGATGCATTCATTGGTGAGATCAGACTTTTTCCATACAAAACGTCATCTATAAAGGGCTGGACACTTTGTGATGGTAAACAGCTCTCCATTTTACAGTATCCACAGCTATACAGCATTATTAAGAATGCTTACGGTGGTGATCTGAATACTTATTTTAATGTACCTAATCTTATTGGGTTTGCAGCGATGGGGGCCGGGGCCAGTCCGAGTACAACTCCAAGAAAAATCGGAGAAAAAGTCGGGCAAAATCAGAATGCCATCTCACATATTAATATTCCGTCGCATACCCACCAAGTTTATGCGGCAAACTACACCAACGACAATAATGTCGATACTCCCAGTAGTGAAACCACACTCTCTACACCATTTAATATCAAGGTTTATACACCCATTGATTCTAGTGTCCCTCTCAATACACTGGCAAAAGAAACTATCGGAATGACCGGCAGTAATATAGGGACGACATCAAATCTCGATAACATGCAACCTTGTG
>JBOFCH010000160.1:0-6408 GCA_051645985.1 Plesiomonas sp.
GCCGCCATGCCAAGTGCCGTGGAGGTGGTTAAGTACACCAGCGCCAGCATGGTTTTGTTGTTTTGGATCAGATGGGAGGCTTCCAACTGCATACTGCTGAAGGTGGTATAACCGCCTAAAAAACCGGTAATAATGGCCGCATTGACCGGTGCTCCTAGGCGTGCGGCCCAGTCGATACCGAACAATACACTGAGAAAACCAATCACAAAGGCGCCGAGGATGTTGATACTAAACGTCGCCAGTGGAAAATTCCCGTGATAGCGGCGTTTGATCTGCACGGTAAACAGGTAGCGCAATAAGGCGCCTAAGCCACCGCCCAGCCCGACCCACATCATGTCGAATGCTGTCACGAAATGCTCCTCGAAGTGATGGCATATAGCCGAGAGACAGCATGTAGAAAGCTGACACCGATGCCGAAAAATATCCGAGTATTATTTGGTGTTGCCGCGATGATAGCGACGTGAAACCTGTATCTGCTTATTAAAATTAGTAATCAAATACGACGGTGGGCAAGGGACAAGATAAAAAAACAGCGAAGGCGCGTCAGGTCTAGGTCGTGGGACTGTTCAGTACCGATTGTCCGGCCGGCAACAGGTGGCGTGGCGGGCATTCGCGCAGCGATGACGCGACCGGCGGAGAGCCGCCGGTGCAGGCATCCGGAGTATCCGGATGTGGCGGGTATTACTCCAGCTCTGCGGTGAGCAGTTGCCAGCGAATGTCGAAATCTTGCGTCGGCAGATAGCGGAACTCCGAGCGGACAAAACGTGACATCAGCCCTTCACAAAAGGCCAGTAACTGGCTCGCCAGCAGACCTTCATCTTGGGTAAAGCCTTTACCTTCGCGCAGCTTACGCTCGCGCATCACTTGGCGTAGCTGGGTTTCAATGCGTTCAAACAACTGGTTGATACGGTTTTGCAGTCGGTCTTGTTCAAACATCAGCGCATGGCCGGTCAAAATACGGGTTAGCCCCGGATTTTTTTCGGCAAAGCCGAGCAGCAGCTGAACAATCAAGCGCAAACGCAGCAGGGTTTCTTTTTCATCTGTCAGGATCAGGTTGATCCGCGACATCAGGCTCTCTTCAATAAACTCGATCAGCCCCTCAAACATCCGGGCCTTACTCGGAAAGTGCCGGTAAAGCGCCGCTTCAGAGACCCCCACGGTAGCCGCTAAGCGGGCGGTGGTGATCCTTTGTGACCCTTCACTGGACTCTAACATCTGAGCCAGTGCTTGCAGGATCTCTTCTCGACGGTTTTTCTTATTATTTACTGCCATTAATCGCGGTTCCCTTAAGACCAAAAGCCATCTGAACACGCTCAGATGGCTGAAAATCAAAGCACCAGGGTAAGGCCGAGCACGGTAGCGTCAGACTTACTGACGGCCAGTATGGCCAAAGCCGCCCGCACCACGGTCACTTTCGGCAAAATCTGTCACCAGATTAAATTCCGCCTGAACCACCGGGACGAATACCAGTTGCGCCAGTCGCTCACCCGGTTCAATCACAAAGGTTTGTTGGCCACGGTTCCACACCGATACCATCAGTTGCCCTTGATAGTCCGAGTCAATCAGACCGACCAGATTACCCAGCACCACGCCATGCTTATGGCCAAGGCCTGAGCGTGGCAAGATCACCGCCGCTAATGATGGGTCACCAATGTGGATCGCCAAACCGGTGGGAACCAGCACGGTGTTGCCCGGCTCCAGTGTAATGGCGTCATCCAGACAGGCACGCAAGTCCAGACCCGCAGAGCCTTCAGTCGCGTAAGAGGGCAGCGGAAATTGGTCACCGATGCGGGAGTCGAGAATTTTCAGATCTATTTTTTTCATGAGAGCGTATTGTTTGCCGTATGCCGGTAAAGCCGGATGATGGTGTCCATCAGTTGCTGGCCAAGAGCGGCCTTGCTGTCCAGCGCCAGTGAGTGTTGCCCGTCTTTCCAGAACAGATGCAGGGCATTCTGATCGGCATTAAAGCCTTGTCCCGGTAGGGACACGTCATTAGCGCAGATCAGATCCAGATTCTTGCGGGCGAGTTTATCGCGCGCATATTGTTCCACATTCTGGGTTTCAGCCGCAAATCCCACCACAAACGGGCGCTGTGAGGTCATCGCACCAACGCCTGCCACAATGTCAGGATTTTTGACTAGCGTCAGGCTGATTTCGTCACCAGTTTTTTTGATTTTTTCCGGTGCAACGCTGGCGGCACGATAATCGGCTACGGCAGCACAGGCAATAAAAATCTGATGATGTGTGACTTCGGTCATGACCGCGCTTTGCATTTGCAACGCGCTTTCCACATCAATGCGCTTAACCCCTGCTGGGGTTGGCAAATTGACCGGTCCGCTAACCAAGGTGATCTTGGCACCACGCGCGGCTGCCGCGGCTGCAATGGCATAGCCCATCTTGCCAGAGCTGTGATTACTGATAAAGCGCACCGGATCGAGCGCTTCGCGGGTCGGGCCGGCGGTGATCAGCACCGATACTCCGAGTAAATCTTGCTGCTGCGCAACGTATTGGCAGACCTGCTGACACAGCTCTACCGGCTCCAGCATGCGCCCTGGCCCCACATCGCCACAGGCTTGCGCGCCTTCGGCCGGCCCCCAGATCTGTGCGCCACGGGCAGCCAGTTTGGCGATATTTTCCTGCGTGATGGACGCTTGATACATCTGCTGATTCATCGCCGGAGCTATCGCCAGTGGCGCGCTGGTGGCTAGACACAAGGTGGTCAGTAGATCGTTGCCCATTCCGGCGGCCATGCGGGCAATCAGATCGGCGGTCGCCGGAGCTAACAGTACCAGATCGGCCCATTTGGCTAACTGGATGTGTCCCATGGAGGACTCGGCGGCCGGATCGAGCAGATCGTCGGCGACCGGATGGCCGGAGACGGCCTGTAGCGTCAGCGGTGTAATAAAGGCTTTGGCGGCAGCGGTCATGACCACTCGCACGTCAGCGCCTTGCTCACGTAAACGGCGTACCAGCTCTACACATTTGTAAGCGGCAATCCCGCCGCTGATCCCGAGCAAGATACGTTTATTAGTTAATGCACTCATGGCAGATTTCGGCCCTTGGCAAGTTGCTAAATCAAGTTGGCTAAATCACGTTGACTCAATGCGGCACACTTTACCACATCCGTAGTGCTTTGCGCTTCGCTGGCACCGCGTCTGGCGTGGATGTGGTTCATATCCCGGAGGTGTTGCTGATGTACCGGTAAGTTGCGGCCATGATCGCAGCTTTTGGCCGGTAAGATCGCACTGTTGGCGCAAATCTTCTACAACCAATCGCTACCCGCAGTCCGCTACCAGCCCACGCTGGATGAGACGGCGATAGGGTCAGACGGGATGGAGTGCAACGGATGGATCATCTGCCTCTTAAGGCATTGCCCTTGGCGGACCGGCCACGGGAAAAACTGTTACAGCAGGGCGTTAATGCCTTGAGTGATGCGGAATTACTGGCCATTTTTCTGCGTACCGGTATTCAAGGCTGTAACGCGGTCGAGCTGGCCCGGCGGTTATTGCGCGACTTCGGTTCATTGCGTGCATTGCTGGCCGCCGATCAGCAGACGTTTTGCCGTCAGCACGGGTTGGGCGAGGCCAAGTATGTGCAGCTGCAAGCCAGTGTCGAGATGTCACGCCGTTATCTGGCGGAGAAATTGCAACGTGACAGCGCGTTGAGCAGCCCAGAGGAAACGCGTCATTATCTGCAAAGCTGCTTAAGTGGCCGTGAGCGAGAGATTTTTTTGGTGCTGTTTTTGGATAATCAGCACCGAGTGATTAAAAAAGAGGAGCTGTTTGCCGGAACATTTAATAGCGCCACCGTACATCCGCGTGAAATAATCAAAGCTGCACTGGCTTGTAATGCGGCGGCGCTGATTTTGGCGCATAACCACCCTTCTGGGGTGGCTGAACCCAGTCGGGCCGATCGGCACATTACCGGTCAGATTCAGGACGCGTGTGCGTTGGTGGAGATCCGGGTGCTCGATCATATTGTGGTGGGCGCAGGAGAAACCGTTTCGTTTGCGGAGCGGGGGTGGATTTAGGGTAAATTAATAATAACAAGAGCATGGAAAACTGCATGATTGATAATCAGCATCAGCCACATCCTTATGATAAATCTCATATTCGTCTGTCATATATCACGCACTTTTATTGCAACCAAGCCAATATCGATTCCGTTACCGAACTGCTGCGTCATTATGAGCAGTATGATCCGGCGTTGCTGGATGTGATTGAATTTGTGATTGTGGATGACGGTTCACCGGTCGAGTATGCGATCCCGCAGCTGAACTTGAATATTACGTGGCTGCGAATTAACGAAGATATTCCATGGAATCAGGCTGGCGCCCGTAATTTGGGGGTAACTTACGCCAAGTCAGACCGGATAGTGTTGTCGGATTTGGATCATATTTTTCCACCCGAAACTCTGCATCATATGGCGTATCGTCGCCATCCGGGGCGCAGTTTTTTTAAAGTGTATCGCACCGATGAGCAGGGTCAGCGCCAGACTGGGCATTCCAATTTATTTTACATGTCGCGGGCGCGTTTTATGCGCTTTTTTGGTTACGACGAGGATTTTGCCGGCCATTATGGCGCGGAAGATTACCGTTTCGTTAAGTTTCAAAAGCACCACGGCTCGCGTCAGCGCTATTTGCCATCCCGTTACCGCTGTTTTGAGCGACAAAAGCTCAATCGTAAGACCTCTTATCACAGTTTGACCCGCAGTTTAGCCTACAATACCCCGGTGGATGCGCGGAAAAAGCAGGAAATTGAGCAGCACGGACGGGAATTTGGCCACAGCCGACTGTTTTTAAATTTTACTTGGCACGTGAAAGCGGTATTCTTACGCCCAGCCCCAGTAAAGCCATCCCACAAATTGTGGAAGCATCTTTGGTGGTTTAGATACTTGTCGGGGTATCTTGCCCGTTAATGGCAGATCCTTTCTTGATCCTGAGGGTGACTGCCTCTTGAGCAATGGCAAGATATCTTGTACAATCCCCGACCTTTGAGAATCACGGGTAAGGCACGTTGCCTGACGAGGTAGCCTTAACCTAACGACGCTCGAGCTGATTTGATTTTTGGAGAATTGACATGTCCCGAGTATGCCAAGTAACTGGCAAGCGTCCGGCAGTCGGTAATAACCGCTCTCATGCGATGAATGCGACCCGTCGTCGCTTCCTGCCGAACCTGCACACTCATCGCTTCTGGGTAGAAGGCGAGAAACGTTTCGTATCCCTGCGTGTTTCCACCAAGGGTATGCGTATCATCGACAAAAAGGGTATCGAAGTAGTTCTGACTGAACTTCGTGCCCGCGGTGAGAAAGTGTAAGGAGCTGACTCATGGCTAAAGGTATTCGTGAAAAGATCAAGCTGGTTTCTTCTGCCGGCACTGGTCACTATTACACCACTACTAAAAACAAGCGCACTAAGCCTGAAAAACTGGAACTGAAAAAGTTCGATCCAGTTGTTCGCCAGCACGTAGTGTACAAAGAAGCAAAAATTAAATAATTTTTCTTCTTCTTGCTTGTCAAAAACCCGGCTTCGGCCGGGTTTTTTTATGTCTGTCGTTTGCCACTCGGCCAGCTCGCTTGTGTCGTGCGGTTTGCTAAGATAGCCCAGACGTTGAAAGCCACGTTGCGTGGCGGTTGAGTGAAGGATATCTGTAATGCCTGAATTACCGGAAGTAGAAACCAGTCGGCGTGGTATTTTGCCGCATGTCTTACAGCAAACTATTCAGCAGGTTGTGGTTCGGCAACCAAAATTACGCTGGCCGGTTGCCCCGGAGATCATGACGCTGGCCGGTATGCAAGTGACGGCAGTGGAGCGGCGAGCAAAATATCTGCTGTTGCGCGTTAGCCAGCCGGTGACCGGACAGAGTGTGGGTTGGATCATCATTCATTTAGGGATGTCCGGTAGTTTGCGTGTCGTGCCGGTTGGAACCCCGGCGGCACTGCATGATCATGTGGATATGTTATTTGGCAATGGTCAGGTGCTGCGTTATAACGATCCGCGCCGTTTTGGTTGCTGGTTATGGAGTGAGGCGCCGCTCTCCCACGCCTTATTGGCCAAGCTGGGGCCAGAGCCGCTGAGTCCGGAATTTAATGCCGAGTACTTGTATCAGCGTAGCCGTAAACGACGTACGGCGCTCAAAGCTTGGTTGATGGATAATCAGGTGGTGGTTGGGGTTGGCAATATCTACGCCAATGAAGCGCTGTTTCAGTGTGGTTTGCATCCGATGTTACCGGCTCACCGGTTGACGCCAGCACAGTGTCAGCAGTTGGTGACGGTAATTAAGTCAGTGCTGACTCACTCGATTGAACAAGGCGGCACCACCTTGCGTGATTTTACTCAGCCAGATGGTCGACCGGGCTATTTTGCTCAGACTTTACAGGTGTATGGTCGCCGTGGTGAACCCTGTTCGG
>JBOFCH010000161.1:0-5776 GCA_051645985.1 Plesiomonas sp.
TAGCCAGCAGGCGATCGGTCATCATGTCAGAAATAACCACACGAACTCCATTGTGATAAATAGAATATTGTGCTGGTTTCAGCCCCATATTATCTTTGACACGGACTTCAGGTAACAGAAAACCCGCCTGTTCAGAGAGTGATTGGCGTACGCCACGTAGACGCTGGAGCAATTCAGCCCCATGCTCACGGTCTACCAGATAGACCAATTGATAGCCTACTTCTAGCCGTAGTTGATCAGCATATGGAATATCTTCCCAAGTTAAAGAATGCTCTACAGGCTGCAAAAATTGTTCTAGCCGGTTCTGTTCAAGCTGATCTGGCTGGGCTTCTTCGAATTTATAGGCTTGCCATGCAGCCCAGCCCAAGGCGGCTGAAAAAATCAGAAAAACCAGGGTTGGCATGCCGGGGACTAGCCCCATGATGAACATAATTGCAGCAGCAGCAGTAATAACAGGCGGTGAGGCCAATAGCTGCTTTTGAAATTGGGTACCAATGTCGTCATCGGAATCGGACACACGGGTCACGATAATCGCCGCAGACACGGCCAGCATCAGCGAGGGTATCTGGGCCACCAGGCCATCACCAATTGACAGCAAGCTATATACGCTGAATGCGTCGGTAAATGATAAGCCATGTTGAAAGATACCTATCGCGACACCGCCGATAAGGTTGATCGCCAATATCAGCAGACCAGCAATGGCATCACCTTTGACAAATTTTGATGCACCATCCATTGAGCCATAAAAATCGGCTTCTAGAGCAATATTATCGCGACGTTGTTTGGCTTGTTGTTGGTCAATCATGCCAGCATTCAGATCGGCATCAATGGCCATTTGTTTGCCCGGCATTGCATCAAGGGTGAAGCGTGCGGCGACTTCCGATATGCGTTCACTCCCCTTGGTAATAACCACAAAGTTGATGATGATCAAGATCATGAAGACCACCACACCGACCACATAGTTACCACCGATCACGACTTGGCCGAAGGCTTCAATCACTTTACCCGCAGCATCAGGGGATTCATGCCCGACCTGTAAAACCACCCGTGTCGATGCCACATTCATACATAGCCGAAGCAAAGTCGCAATCAATAATACAGTTGGAAAAATAGAAAAATCCAAAGGTTTTTTTGTTGAAATTGCAACCAACAACACCATGATGGATAGTACAATATTGAAAGTAAAAAATGCATCTAACAAAAATGGTGGTAATGGCAAAATAACCATTGCCAGTACCGATAGCAGGAATATTGGTATTCCAATAAACGTACCAGAGGTGCGGCTAAAAGTTGTTTTTAAATTATTAAACATAATGATATCAATATCTCAATGTGTCTGGCAGTTCGAATGACGGGAGTGGTTCAGGCTTTGTCATTTGCCCTTTCCGAAATGATTTTAGTCGCATTACATAGTGTAACACTTGGGTCATTGCGGTATAAAGCCCTGGAGGAATCTGTTGATTGATTCTGGTTGTGTAATATACCGATCGCGCTAGTGGGGGGATTTCCAATACCTCCAGGCCAATTTTTGTAGCTAGATGCTTGATATGCATGGCGAGTTCATCTTGCCCTTTTGCGATGACAAAGGGGGCATCACTGCGTGCAGGGTCATATTTGATAGCGATCGCGAAATGTGTCGGGTTAGTGATCACAACATCAGCCGTTGGCAATATTTTTTGCAAGCGCCGATTAGCGATTTCCATTTGGATGCGACGCACTCGGGATTTTATTTCAGGATTACCTTGGCGATTTTTATTTTCATCTTTCAGCTCTTGCTTGCTCATTTTTAAACCGCGTAAATGGCTCCATTTTTGATATGGGGCGTCGAGCAAACCAATGATGACCATCACCAGAGCCATATAAAAAAGGCCATTAATAATAATTGTTACACCCTGTTTGATGCCATTATATAAACCTAGTTCCAATAAACTAAAAATTTGATCAAGGTTATTTTTTGCATATATGTACATGGCACTAAAGATTAATGATATTTTTAAGATTGACTTAATTAGCTCCATCAATGATTGGGCACTAAAAATTTTCTTAATGCCTGATAAAGGGCTGATTTTACTAAATTTTGGCTTGATCGTGGTGAATGAGAACACCATGCCACCGAGTATGATATTAGCGATTAGTGTAACCACTGCGATAACCAGTAGTAGTGGCATCAACATTTTCAAGATGGCAAATAAGCTGATACCTAGGTGGCTAACCATTTGAGCAGGATCAAACAACTCTGTGCGCGATAATGTAAAGTTAAATCGCAATAAATTTTTCAAATCGTTGGCAATTTCAGTCAGGAAAGACAATAGCGAATTTGCTATAAAAAATAGCACCAACGCTGCTGAAAAGTCTTTTGAACGAGGGATTTGGCCTTCATTACGTGCCTTTTCTAGGCGATGCGACGAGGGTTTTTCAGTTTTTTCTGTGCTCATTTAAGATCCTAACACCATTCGCATATTGGTTAACGATTGTTGTGTCAGTATAATAAAGTTTTTTGGCAAACCGCTGAATGTAATTAGAATACAAAATAATCCACAGAGCATTGCCATCGGAAACCCCAGCGCAAAAATGTTTAATGACGGGGCAACCTTAGAGAGCACGCCAAAAATGAAATTAACCAAGTACATAGCAAACATGGCGGGTAGGGATAATAACAAACCACTAGATAGCAACCATGCAAATGTATTAATCAAGTAGCTCCAATTTAGCTGCAAGAGTCCATTACCCACGGGTAGTACATGAAAACTTTCAATAAAAAACTCTAATAAAATCAAATGACCATCTAATGAAAGATAGAGTAGCAAGGCTAGCGTGCTATAAAAACTTGCCAAGATGGGGACCGCCATTCCATTTATGGGGTCATTCATTCTGGCCATGCTTAAACCCATCTGCATCGACAGTAATTCACCAACGATCACCAGAACCTGAATAAGGCAGATTGGAAATATACTTAACATAGCACCTAACATGATCTGTTCTAATGAAAATAAGATGGTGCCTATCGAGAATGGATCGACAACAGGCATCGTTGGCATCAGGCCGCTCGCGAGAAAGGCGACCATAAGAGCCAAAAGTAACCTGACCCTAATGGGTAACAGTGGATAACCCAAGATCGGTAGCATCATAAATGCTCCGCCGATTCTCAAGAACGGCCACCAGAGTTTGCCAAAGCCAGCAAGTAGTTCAGCTGCAGTCAGTTCAAACATGACCTAACCAATCATCAATGGAATGATCTGGAATATTTTGGCGAATAACTCAGATACCTGTTGTAGCATCCAGTGTCCAGCAAAAACGATCATTAGCATGGTGATAATAAATCTTGGCAAAAATGTCAAGGTTTGTTCTTGAATTTGGGTGACAGCTTGAAACACACTGACAATCAGACCGACAATCAAGCTTGGCACCACCATCACACATACTAAAAGTATGATGATGTAGGTGACATCCGCGAATAGACTAACTAGTCCTTCGGGGTTCATTCAATACCACCAAAACTCATCGAGAGAGTATTAACGGTCATGCTCCAACCATCAGCCAGCACAAATAGCATTAATTTAATCGGTAATGATATGATAATAGGGGATAACATCATCATGCCCATCGACATCAAAACGGTAGCAACCACCATATCAATGACCAGGAATGGTATAAATAACATAAAGCCAATCTGAAAGGCCGTTTTCAACTCACTTAAAACAAAAGCGGGCATTACGATGGCAAAGCTGACCAATTGTGGGTCACTGTCGAGTGGTTCCCCTGCAATACGCAGCATTTGTTCCAGATCAGTGCTTCTGGTCTGTGCCAACATAAATTTTCGCAATGGTTGTTCGGCGCGTTTAATTGCATCGACCAATGTCATTTGATTTTGATCATAGGGCACAAAGGCATTTTGATAGATATCTTCCCAGACCGGTTTCATCAGTAAAATAGTCATGCTTAGGGCAATGGTCACCATGATCCGGTTCGGTGGTGATCCCTGCAGGCCAATTGCTTGTCTAAGGATCCCCAACACAATGATTATTCTGGTAAAGCAGGTCATTGTCAGGAGCATAGATGGCAGCAAGCCCAGCAGGGTAAACAGAATTAATATCTGTAACTTGGCAGAATAATCTTGCTGGCCATCGACGCCGGTTATGCTGATTAATGGAATATCTGCCGCCCAACTGAGGCTGGGCAGCAGCAACATTACACTTATCAGGATACCCTTAATGGCCATCATACCAAGGTTGACCAATTCGCATCTCCATTCAGTTCAAGCATCCGTAGGCCATAATGTCCATCAACCAAAACCACTTCGGCAGAACCAATCAATGTGCCATTCACTCTGACATCGAGTGGCTGGTTACTCAATTTATCGAGTTGTACCACTGCGCCTTCACATAGTTGCATTAATTCTCCTAGCGGAATTTCAGTACTGGCAACTTCCAGTGTCAGCTGAACCGGTAGTTTATGAAAAAATGACAGCGGGCGTAATTCTTTAGGCTTTGCCGGTTCATTTGATGGATGGATTCCCGGTTCCTGCTCATTGAACAGAACATCAAAATTCTGGCCATCTAGGCCCATATCATCAAAATTTAATTCTGTTTTGTCGCTCATATCGATGCCAATCTAAGGTGATTAAAATGTTATTCAGCCAGTTGAAACACTAGGTTTCCCTTGTATTCAAATACTTTTCCGGTTGCCAGTACAAATGTTCCTTTCTTGAGAAAAACTTTTTCCGGCAAGGTAATTGGCAGCATTTTTCCTGCTTGCATGTCTTCCACTTCAGCGAAAGAGACCCGAGTTTTCAGCAGCTCGGCATTTAATTTTACCGGGATCTTTTCAATGATTTTTTGAATTGCTTCAGGGGAAAGGCTGTGCGGACGTTCTTCTCTCACGACAAACTGGTCGAGGAGTAATGAAAATGTTTGTGGCCAGCATAGCACGATCGGGAATTTGTGTTTGTCCACCGTTACCAAGAGTTGGATCACAAACCCTTTGGTGTTATTGGGGTCATGCTGGTCATATTCCCAGGCCAATTCAGCCATGGCGGGATGCTGCCGGATAAAATTCTTCTGAATCAGGCCGCAGATCTTGCGCATTAAGCGAATTTCAGTTTCGCTGGGTTGATACTCGTCCATCATCGTGGGCATATTCTGGGGGTGTAATCCCAAAAAG
The DNA here is from genome assembly GCA_051645985.1 of Plesiomonas sp. GTDB lineage: Bacteria > Pseudomonadota > Gammaproteobacteria > Enterobacterales > CAMTGL01 > Plesiomonas. The sequence goes on from JBOFCH010000161.1 coordinate 5,161, forward strand.
AATTCGGTTAAATAGCGCAAGGCCCCGTGCGGCAGGCCCACCATGCAACCGTCGTACTGGCGGTGATGAATGGTGGTGGAGGCAAGAAACCAGGTCCACTGATGTTGTTCTGCAGGGGCCAGTGCCCGTACATCGAGTGTACTAGGCTCAACACGATCCACGCCAGCAGCGAGTAAACAGGCCTCAAGATTGGCTGTTACATCACCCAGGGAGAGATCAAGGCTCTGCTTCAGCAGGCGGCTGCCTTGTGACAGAAAGAGATCAAGTGATTGAAAGGTACGACCAAAATTGGATGTAATCACCTTTTTTTTCAATGCATTATTGGTACGGTTCATCGTTCATCCCGGGCGTCAGTCGTTCATATTCTTGATGTGCAGGTCACCGCATCGTGACACTATAGGTCGTGTGCGCGCGGGGTCATTATAATGGCCCGTGGTTAATAGGCAACCATATAACCTGTCGTGTAGGAACCCCCGTAGACAATTGGATTGCAAAGGCTATGACATGCTGTGTAGGAATGAGTTTTACGTCATAGCCTATCGATATCAGTGTTCGTCCCCAGAAGTGAGATGTTGAGCAAGCTTCCATAGCAATCAGTGTTTGCGGTGGAAACTGG
>JBOFCH010000162.1:0-10882 GCA_051645985.1 Plesiomonas sp.
TTGCGCCAGATGGGTACGGTATTTACTGTTGGACAGAAAGGTGATTTGACCGGCCTGTGCATTATCCAGTGCAGCAATACCGGAGATGACGGTATCGCCATCTCCATGTACTGTAGCACCCAAATGTTCAGCCAGATCCGCGAGACGGAATCCTGACATTACTTGTTGCCTACCATTTTGATAACTTGAGAAGAGATATCCATGTCAGGGCGCGCAAACACAACCGCGTTGGTATCAATAACTGCGCTGTAACCTTCCTTGTTAGCGATGGTTTTCACTGCATCTTGTACCTGACGCAGGATTTTATTACGTTCTTCCGCCTGACGACGACGGCTATCCTCTTCCAGTGCACGACCTTTCAGATTGAAATCAGCCTGCATTTGGGCGATATCACGCTCTGCTTTGGTACGGTCACTGTTTGACATCGTACTGCCATCACGTTGCAGTTTATCCATGCGATCGCGGATACGCTTTTCCAGAGATTGCAGTTCAGAGGCACGGCCCTTGAACTCAGACTCCAGCTGACGCGCAACCTTCTCACGCTGTGGCAGCTGCTGGAACACACTTGCCACATCAACGACGGCAATTTTCTGCTCGGCGGCATTCACCACGGCACTGGATGCCATCAGCGCAATACCTACGCTTGCTGCCTGTAACCACTTTTTCAACGTTGTCTCCTTACTTTTATGTTGATAGCACGGCTATCAGAATGTTCTGCCGATATTGAACTGGAATTGTTCAACCCGGTCACCTTCATATTTCTTATACGGCTGGGCGTACGAGAATACAAGTGGGCCAAGCGGTGACATCCACTGCAGAGCGATACCCGCAGACATCCGGATCCGGCTCGGATCGCCGTAATCACCAAAGTATTCCTGGTTTTCAGTTGCATACCCAGCGTTCAGGATAGCGGCGCTGCTACTCCAGTGGGTATCCCAGACGGTACCAGCATCCACAAACACTGAGGTCCGTACTGAGTTACGGTATTTCTCGCTGATAAATGGTGTTGGCACAATCAGCTCGGCGCTGGCGGTCGCCATGGCGTTACCGCCCACCGCATCCTCGGAGCCGCTCAGCACACAAGTGCTCGGATCTTTTGGATTGGTGCAGCGATCATCAGTGCCTTTATTGTAGAAATAAATGGCTTTCGGACCGATGGTATTGGAGCGGAAACCTCGCACCGTGCTAAAACCACCGGCATAGAAGTTCTCATAAAACGGCAGTACTTTATCACCGTAACCATCAGCATAGCCTAAACGGGAGCGGCCCAGTACGACCCATTCACGATCTCTATCCAGTGGATAGTAACCGGCAATATCAAAGTTCAGTTTATAGAACTGGTTATCTGAACCCGGCGTGGTGATCTTACCGTTCAAGTTGGCACGAATACCTTTGGTCGGGAAGAAACCACGATCCAAGTTGTTATAGGTCCAACCCGCAGTAAACTGGAAGTCATCCGACGACAGCTTCTCACCGCTAAAGCTCTCTGTCATGCTATCCAGATAAGAAAGCATGTTAACGGTTGGCGTGATATTGGAGATTTCATTGTGTACATAGCCAATACCGGTACGCAGGCTGTTGTACTCATTGACTGGGAAGCCCAGCGTTCCATCAACACCGTAGCTGAGGTTGTTATACTCAGACAGGCTGTAATCCTGCTCCGCTTTAAAATCGTTATAGAAGATCCGGCCGCCTAAACTCACCCCGTCTTTGGTGAAATAAGGATCGGTATATTCAAACGCAGCGTAGGTCTGGTAGTCATTCCGGGTGGCATTAATGCCCACGGTATTACCAGTACCCAGGAAGTTTTCCTGCTGTACCCCAACTTGGAAGCTGATCCCGCTTTCAGTACCGTAGCCGATACCAAAGTTCAAGCTGCCGGTGTTGCGCTCTTTAACCTTATACAGCACATCGACTTGGTCACGTGAACCCGGTACACGCACTGTTTCGGTATCAACCGTTTCGAAATAGCCCAGACGGTTCAAACGCTCTTTCCCGGACTCCACCTGATTACTGGCCAGCCACGAGCCTTCCATCTGACGCATTTCACGGCGCAGCACTTCATCTTTGGTGATATCGTTGCCTTCAAAGCGAATACGACGGACGTAAAAACGCTCGCCCGGCTCTACGTTCATGACCAGTTTGACGGTCTGGTTTTTCTCATCCATTTCCGGACGTGTTGTGACTTTTGGATAGGCATAACCATAACGCCCCAACAGGGCCTTGATATCCTCTTCCATCCGGGTCACTTTGGTGCCGTTATACAGCTCATCCGGCTCAACGTGCACCAGTGCCTGCAATGCGGTCGCGTGGCCAGCCAGATTGCCGGTCAGGGTTACGCCTTGCAGCTTATACTGCTTGCCTTCATCGATATTGATGGTGATGTAGATGCCTTTCTTATCCGGACTTAAGCTCACCTGAGTGGACTCGATACGGAAGTTGGCATAGCCATGATCACGGTAGTAGGTCTGCAACGTTTCCAGATCACCGGCCAGTTTTTGTTTCTGGTACTTACGATCGCCAACCAGATTCCACCACGGCACTTCATCACGCAGGGCAAACTGCGACAGCAAGGTATTGGTGCTGAACGCTTTGTTACCCACGATGTTAATCTGCTGGATATTGGAGGAGACGCCCTCGGTGAAGATCAGTTTCAAATCTACCCGGTTACGTGGCAAAGGTGTCACGACCGCTTTCACGTTGGCACTGTATTTACCTACGCTGTAATAGAAATCCTCCAGACCCTTTTCGATGGTCGATAACGAGGTTCGATCCAGAGCTTCGCCAACTCGGATCCCAGAGGCTTCCAAGTTTTGTTTCAGCGCGTCTTCTTTCAGCGCCTTGTTGCCGGAAAAGGTGATACTCGCAATAGTAGGACGCTCTTTCACCTGCACCAGCAAGGTTGAGCCGTCACGCAATACGCGCACATCTTCAAAGTTACCGGTCGCAAACAAGGCCCGGATAATCTGGGCGACTTCGTCATCATTGACCTCATCCCCAACGCGAACCGGCATACTGAGCAGTGCAGCCCCTTTGGCTACCCGCTGCAACCCTTCGAATTGGATATCTTTGACCACAAAGTCGGCACCGTAAGCGGTGGCGCTGCTGAAAAGCAGCGACGCAAGAAGCAGTTTTTTCATCGCCATCTTTATTATGCGTTCTTCCTAATTGCCCCGCTTACAGGCGGGAAAAATCGTTGAATAGCGCAACGCCCATCAACAACACCAATAATACTGTGCCGAACCGGAAGCAATATTCTTGCACCCGCTCCGACAGTGGTTTACCTGTGACCCCTTCAATGGCCAAAAACAGCAGATGCCCGCCATCCAGTACCGGCAAAGGAAACAGATTTATAATACCTAAGTTCACACTGATTAGCGCCAGAAAACCTAAGTAAAATACCAATCCGAATTCCGCCGTCATGCCGGCGCCTTTGGCTATGGAAATCGGACCACTCAAACTCTTGATGCCGACATCGCCGGTGAAGAGTTTACCCAGCATATCCAGCGTCAGTTCGGACAATTGTACCGTTTTTTGTGTCGCTTTAATCAGACTGTCGATCAGACCAAACTGACGGACAAACTGATATTCTGCCGGTAACGGTAACACTTTTGGCGCGATACCGGCATAACCGATGCGTTGTCCCTGCCTGTCGGTCTGCGCCTGCGGGATCAGTGTCACGTTTCGTGTAACCCCGTCACGTTCAACCCGCAGCGAGATCGGCTGTTGCGGATGAGCCTGCACCTGACGCACGAAGCTAGACCAATCGGTCAACGGCTGATCATCGACAGAGATAATCGTATCGCCGACGAGCAAACCGGCCTGCGCTGCCGGTGAGTCTGCACCCACCGAGGCAATCTCGGTCAGAATGGTTGGCCCTTTCGGGGTGATCCCCAGCGCGCCAAACGCGGTTTGTTTATCCGGCTCAAAGCTCCAGCCGTCCAACGGCAGTGTTTTTTGTGTAACGACCGCCGTGCCAGAGGCACTGAACGGGCTGACGTCAATGCGAGCGCTTTGGTCGCCAATCAGCGACACCAGCGCCAGATTCACTGACTCCCAGTCAGGTGTTTCGATGCCTGCAACCGATTTAAGTTCCATACCGGGTGTAATTCCGGCGCGTGCAGCAATGGAGTTCGGTGCGACAGCCCCGACCACCGGATGCACGCTCGGGATCCCCATCAGGAACACCACCCAGTAAGCAAACACGGCAAACACAAAGTTGGCAATCGGCCCGGCAGCCACAATTGCCGCGCGCTGCCAGACGGTTTTATTGTTAAAGGCCTGCTCGCGTAACTCGTGCGGCACCTCGGCCACCCGCTCATCGAGCATTTTGACGTAACCACCGAGCGGGATCAGTGACAAGGTAAATTCCGTACCCTGTTTATCCACGCGGCGCCACAAGATCTTGCCAAAACCGAGCGAAAAACGCTCAACCTTTACACCACAGCGGCGTGCGACCCAAAAGTGGCCAAATTCATGAACCGAGATCAGAATGCCCAGCGCCACTAAAAACGCCAGCAGATTCCAAAGCGCTCCTGTCATCATTCTATCCTTGTATGCCCGATAAGGTTGCCGTCAGCATGACTGCCTGAACGCCATTAAAACACCAGCAGCAGCAAGCAGGCAAACACCGGCACCGCCGCCGTCAAGCTGTCGATACGATCCAGTACCCCACCGTGCCCTGGCATAATCTGTCCGCTGTCTTTTACGCCAGCCTCACGTTTAAACATGCTCTCCGTCAAATCGCCCAGCACGGACACCGCCACGGCAAGCACCGAACTGATGATCATGCTGTGGGTACCGGCTTGCAGTGGTGAGAAATGCGCAAAGACTACCGCAATAATCGCGGAGGTGGCCAAGCCGCCCATCACCCCTTCCCAGGTTTTCGCCGGCGAGACTTTCGGGGCCAATTTATGTTTCCCGAACGCTTTACCGGTGAAATAGGCGCCAGAATCCGCCCCCCAAATGAGGAACAGCAGATACAAGATCCACACCGCACCAAAGGAGCTATCTACGCTGTACGAGTACATCCGTAGCACAATCAAGCCCCAGAAAAACGGCACCAATGTTAGCAGCCCAAAAATCACTTTTAGGCGTTTGGCGTTATGCCACCATTTGGCCGAAGCCGGATAGCCGAGCACCAAGCCCAATGCCAACAGCCACCACAAAGGCGCAATGATCAATACGGCTCGAATAAAAGTGTTTTGCAACAGAATCGAGGTATCCTGCACCGGCACCGCCAGTAACGAGGCTCCCAAGCCCAGACCACAAATCACCGCAATCCCAGCACGAATCGCTTTATTTTCAAAGCCTGCCAGTAAAGCCCATTCCCAGGCCGCCAGCATACTTAACGCCAGCGCCAGCAAGGCAAAATGCAGCGGCGACAGTAAAAATAAGCCTGCAATGACCAGAGGAACTAAAATCAGTGCAGTAATAATACGTTGCTTGAGCAATGAAACCTCCTAAGCTCTACTCATCCGCCGTTGCTCAACGGCCGTTGTCGCCAGTACCACCAAAACGTCTTTCGCGACAGACAAAGGATGAAACAGCACGGTCAAATTCTTGTTCATCAAAATCTGGCCATAGCACCTCAGAAAAGTAGAACTCGGCATAGGCAATCTGCCACAACAAGAAGTTGCTGATCCTATGCTCGCCACTGGTTCTGATGACCAAGTCTACCGGGGGTTGATCCCCCATGCATATCACCTTACTCAGCAAGGTTTCATCGATCTCATCAGTGTGAAGTGTACCCTCTTGTACTTGGGCAGCAATCTGCCGGGTGGCTTGCACGATATCCCAGCGTCCACCGTAATTGGCGGCCACATTCAACACCAGACCGGTGTTGTTGGCGGTTAGCGCTTCCACACTGGCGATGCGCTCTTGTAACCGGGAACTGAAACGGGATATGTCACCGATAATCCGTAGACGGATATTATTCTTGTGTAGGCTCTTAGCTTCATTATCGAGTGCACGCATAAATAATTCCATGAGCGCGGAAACTTCCTGCTCAGGGCGGCGCCAGTTTTCACTGCTAAATGCGTACAAGGTCAAGGATTGGATATGGTTGCGGGCGGCATAACTGACTGAACGGCGTACAGCTTTAACACCTGCTTTATGTCCAAAAATCCGCATTTTGCCTTGTTGCTTGGCCCAGCGGCCATTGCCATCCATGATAATAGCAACGTGCTTGGGCATTTGTTCGGCTGTAAATGCTTGCGGTTGCGGCTCTGCCATAGGTGTCTGAGTCATTCCTGTCAAAGTCTTACTGCGCTCTTGGGCCGGCCAGCACTCTGCTCGCGGCGGCACCGACCCCAGCCAAGAGGACCGGATCGTAAAAAAGCCGTGTAAACACACGGCCTTGCGCAATCTCTTTTTTGCCTTTATTACTTTTTGTTCGCGATCGCCTGATTAGGCTGACCGGAAAAAGCGACAGCTTAAAACGCCACTATATCACTTCACGGATAACGGAACAAACCTGCCGTAGCGCCGCGGCAGGCCGCACTTAACACGCGGTGATCTGCTGCGCTGCGCACGCGCGGGCGCGGCGGTCAATCTCTAGGACATCCTCAACCGAGGTAGGTTCCGGTAGCGCCAGCGTATCCAGCACCTGTCGGTTCACGGTGGCAATCTGGGTAAAGCCGATTTGCCCCTGCAAAAAAGCCTCGACACTGATCTCATTGGCCGCATTCAGCGCCGTCGTCGCCATCTGCCCCTGTTGACAGGCCTCTATCGCCAGTTGCAAGCAAGGGTAACGCGTAAAATCTGGCTGCTCGAAACTCAAGCCGGAAAGTTGGAAAAAGTCGAGCGGCTCCACCCCAGTTTGCAGCCGCTGTGGGTAAGCCATCGCATGACCGATGGGCGTGCGCATATCCGGGTTGCCCATCTGCGCCACCACGCTGCCGTCACAAAAGCGCACCATCGAGTGGATAATCGACTGTGGATGAATGATCACTTCCATCTGCTCGGCGCTGGCATTAAATAACCAACGCGCCTCGATATACTCCAGCCCTTTATTCATCATGGTGGCGGAATCGACCGAAATTTTGCGCCCCATCGACCAGTTTGGGTGGGCGCAAGCTTGCGCCGGGGTCAGGGTGGCAAATGTCGACAACGGGGTGGTCCGAAACGGGCCGCCGGAGCCGGTCAGCACAATTTTATCCACGCCAGCAGCGGCCAGATCGCAAAAGCCCAGCTCGCGTTGTACGGTTTCCGGTAAACACTGAAAAATGGCGTTATGTTCGCTATCCACCGGCAACAACTGCGCCTGATGGCGCTGCACTTCCTGTAAAAACAGGCGACCACAAGTGACCAAGGCTTCTTTGTTGGCCAGCAAAATCCGCTTACCGGCGCGAATGGCCGCCAGCGTCGGTAACAAACCAGAAGCACCGACAATCGCTGCCATCACCTGATGCGCCTCTTCCTGCGCGGCAACGGCCAGTACGCCCGCGTCGCCACTGAGCACTTCCGTTGGACAACCGTGCTGTTGCAATTGCTGGCGGACGGCCTCGGCGGCATCGGCATCGGCCATCGCCGCCAGACGTGGGCGGAACTGCAAACACTGCTGCACCATGACACTGACATTGCTGCCGGCGGCCAATCCGACCACCGAGAAACGCTGCGGGTTACGCGCCGCCACATCAAGGGTGCTGACCCCGATGGAGCCGGTGGAGCCTAAAACGCTTAAATTCACCATCAGTTGATTACTCATAACCTACTTGGTATCACTTGCTGGGATAAAGTTGTTGCTAACTGACTTATGTTACTAACATATATGCTGCTAACGTATGCGTTGCTAGCGTCTGTCGCTTGTTGATTTAGATGTAACGCCAGTAATGTGCTGTGGGTGGGCGCCCATAAAGCAAAAGCGCCGCCTAGGCGACGCTTTTCAGCGAGTGGAGATTAAAACTCCATCAGCTCTTCTTCTTTCTCAGCCAGCGCTTCATCCACTTTCTTCACCATAATATCGGTGATTTTCTGGATTTCGTCCTGCGAGCGACGCTCGTCGTCTTCGCTGATTTCTTTGTCTTTCAGCAGTGCTTTGATCTTGTCGTTCGCATCACGACGCACGTTACGCACCGATACACGGCCTTGCTCGGCTTCGCTACGCACGATCTTGATCAGATCTTTACGACGCTCTTCGGTCAACGGTGGCAATGGCACACGAATAGTCGCACCGGCAGAGCTTGGGTTCAGACCCAGATCAGAGGTCAGGATCGCTTTTTCTACCGCCGCACTGATGCTACGGTCAAACACGGTGATCGCCAGGGTACGAGAATCTTCTGCAACCACGTTGGCCAGCTGACGCAGCGGAGTTGGCGAGCCGTAATATTCAACGGTGATCCCTTCCAGCAGGCTAGGATGCGCACGGCCGGTACGGATTTTGGAAATATGGTTTTTGAATGCTTCTACGCATTTTTCCATGCGCACTTGCGCATCTTGCTTGATTGCGTTGATCACGATGTAACCCTTCAATTCTGGTAGTGAACAGGTGTTAAGATACCGCGCTTTGCCCCTGTGAGGCAAAAATTAACGGCAGACAGTATCAGGAAATCACTGTGCCTTCACGTTCACCCATGACTACGCGGCGCAGTGCACCTGGTTTGTTCATGTTAAAGACACGGATTGGCATGCCGTGATCGCGCGCCAGCGTAAAGGCAGCCAGATCCATCACTTTTAATTCTTTTTCCAGCACTTCCTGATAGCTCAGGGTTTCGTACAGAACCGCATCTGGATTTTTCGCCGGATCATCGGTAAACACACCGTCTACCTTGGTGGCTTTCAGTACCACGTCGGCTTCAATCTCAATACCGCGCAAGCAAGCGGCAGAGTCAGTGGTAAAGAACGGGTTACCCGTACCGGCAGAGAAAATGACCACGCGGCCATTACGCAACAAACTGATCGCCTCAGCCCAGCTGTAGTTGTCACACACACCATTCAACGGAATGGCCGACATCAGACGGGTATTGACATAGGCACGGTGCAGCGCATCACGCATAGCCAGACCGTTCATAACGGTAGCCAGCATCCCCATGTGGTCACCCACCACCCGGTTCATACCTGCTTTCGCTAAGCCCGCGCCACGGAATAAGTTACCACCGCCGATCACCACGCCGACCTGAACTCCGAGTTCTATCAGCTCTTTTATTTCCTGAGCCATACGATCGAGGACACTCGGATCAATACCAAATCCCTCTGCCCCTTGGAGTGCTTCTCCACTCAGTTTCAAAAGAATACGTTGATATGCAGGTTTTGCATTGGTGGTCATGGTTTTCCTTCCTGACACGCTGTGGATGAATAGTCTGACGGATACAACGAGCGGCGTATGCCGCATTACTAGCAATTATATGCCGGTAATTAAAACTGAACCGCAGATATCCGCGGTTCAGTGGGGGTTCTCATGTAAAGAGAGAATTAATGCTTAGCCATCGCCGCTACTTCAGCAGCAAAGTCAGCTTCAACTTTCTCGATACCTTCACCGACTTCGAAACGTACAAAGCTAACTACGTTTGCACCTTTCTCTTTCAGCAGATCGCCAACAGACTTGGAAGGATCCATTACGAAGGCCTGACCGTACAGGGACACTTCGCCGGTGAACTTCTTCATGCGGCCTTCAACCATTTTCTCAACGATTTCACGTGGCTTGCCAGATTGCATACCGATTTCAACCTGGATTTCACGCTCGTGAGCAACAACGTCAGCTGGAACGTCTTCTGGCTTCACGTACTCTGGCTTGCTCGCAGCGATGTGCATCGCGATGTGCTTGATCAGTTCTTCGTCAGCACCGGTAGCGGCCACTACAACACCGATCTTAGCACCGTGCAGGTAGGTACCTACTTGCTCGCCTTCAACGATGGTTACACGACGGATGTTGATGTTTTCGCCGATCTTAGCAACCAGGTTGGTACGGGTTTCTTCGAACTTCGCTTGCAGAGCAGCGATGTCAGCGATGCGCTCAGCCAGCGCAGCTTCAACCACTTCTTCGCCGAATGCTTTGAAGCCAGCATCTTTAGCAACGAAGTCAGTTTCGCAGTTCAGTTCAACGATAGCGGCAACTTTGCTGTCAGCGCTAACTTTAACCAGAATCACACCTTCAGCAGCAACGCGGCCTGCTTTTTTAGCCGCTTTGGCTTGACCGCTTTTACGCATGTTGTCGATTGCCAGCTCGATGTCGCCATTAGCTTCAACCAGAGCTTTTTTACATTCCATCATGCCTGCTGCGGTGCGCTCACGCAGTTCTTTTACCAGAGCAGCGGTAATTTCTGCCATCGTATTATCCTCGGTTATCTCGGGGGAGATCATAAAAAACAGGGGCCTTATCGGCCCCTGCTAACCATATCAGTCTAGTATCTGACGTGTACTATCTGGTTAATAAGGGCTCTGTTCGAGCGGGCCTTATTACTCGGCTTCTACGAAGCCTTCTTCTGCCTGAGCAACCAGATCCTGGCCACGGCCTTCGCGAATTGCAGTCGCTACAGCAGACAGGTACAGTTGAACAGCGCGGATGGCGTCGTCGTTACCAGGGATGATGAAGTCTACGCCATCCGGATCAGAGTTGGTATCAACGATAGAGAATACTGGGATACCCAGATTGTTCGCTTCAGTGATAGCGATGTGCTCGTGATCAGCATCGATAACGAAGATAGCATCCGGCAAACCGCCCATGTCTTTGATACCACCCAGGCTCTTCTCCAGCTTGTCCAGCTCGCGAGTACGCATCAGCGCCTCTTTCTTGGTCAGCTTTTCGAAGGTACCGTCTTGAGATTGGGTTTCCAGATCTTTCAGACGCTTGATGGATTGACGAACGGTTTTCCAGTTGGTCAGCATACCGCCTAACCAACGGTGGTTTACATAGAACTGATCGCAGCCGTGTGCAGCTTCTTTC
>JBOFCH010000163.1:0-3434 GCA_051645985.1 Plesiomonas sp.
ACTGCACCGGTTTCGCGTGAGCAGGCCGCGGCCTATGCCCGCCTGATGCAGCCAGAGCCGACTGATACAGCAGAGACGCTGGTGCCGGCCATGCCCATATCATCCGTAACGAGGGCGGCGAAGGCGACTAGCGAACCGACGCGTACCGATTCCCGTGCCGATTTTGCCAGCTCAGCGCTACCTAGCGCGGGCACCTCTGGTTTGCGGCCGGAGGTGAATGATTGCCGCGCCCCGCAAGGTTCGCTCGGCCGGGCATTGAGCGTGGTCAATGGCCAGTTTTTATTGCTGGAGCAACGTAACGGCGTGGCGCTGCTGTGGTTACCACGCGCCGCCTTATGGCGGGTGCAGGCGCAATTGCTGCCGGATGGTCAGCCGCTGAAAGCGCAGCCACTGCTGATCCCGTTGCAACTGACGCTCAGTGCCGAACAGGCGGCCTGTATTCATACTCAGCAGCCGTTGTTGCAGCAGCTAGGGCTGGATCTGCACTGCTCTGAACGTAATAAAATATTGGTACGTGCTGTCCCATTACCGCTACGGCATCACAACTTACAACAAATTATTCCGCATCTATTGAATAAACTCTGTGCTGACCCAACCATAGACATAGCGTTGCTGGTGGCGTGGTTGGCTGAACAACTCAAGGACGAGCAGGAGCGCTGGAGCTTGTCACAGGCGGTGAGCCTGGTGGCGGATATTGAGCACTTATGTGCCGAGCGCCTGCGACAGGAATACCAGACACTGATTCAACCTGTACAACTTGAGGCGGCGATGGCCGCATTTGACCATCATGACTAAATTACCACCAGCTCTCTTTTTAATGGGACCGACCGCATCGGGAAAAACCGATCTGGCGATCCGTTTACGGCAACAGCTGCCGGTGGAGGTGATCAGCGTGGATTCGGCGCTGATCTATCGCGGTATGGATATCGGTAGCGCGAAACCGTCCGCCGAGGAGCTGGCGTTGGCCCCACACCGTTTGATCGACATTCGCGATCCGGCGCAGGCCTACTCTGCCGCCGATTTTCGTGCCGACGCGCTGCGAGAGATGGCCGAGATCACCGCCGCGGGTAAGATCCCGCTGTTGGTTGGCGGCACCATGTTATATTTTAAGGCCCTGTTAGAAGGGTTATCACCGTTACCGTCCGCCGATCCGGCGGTGCGAGCGGAGATAGAGCAGGCGGCAGCCACCCGGGGTTGGGCGGCGTTGCATGAAGATTTGCAACGTATCGATCCGGTGGCAGCGGCCCGAATTCATCCCAATGATCCGCAGCGTTTAAGTCGGGCATTGGAAGTTTTTGCCATTTCAGGTAAAACTTTAACAGAGCTGACGCAAATTCAGGGGGAACAACTCCCGTATTGTGTTCAGCAGTTTGCCATTGCACCGGCGACTCGGGCGCAATTGCATGAACGTATCGCCATACGCTTTCAGAACATGCTGGAGGCTGGGTTTGAACAAGAAGTACGGAAGCTGTTCGAGCGCGGCGATCTTAATCCGGAGCTGCCATCGATCCGGTGTGTGGGTTATCGGCAGATGTGGGAACATTTGCGCGGTGATTACGATGCACAGGAAATGGCGTTTCGGGGTATTTGTGCCACTCGTCAACTGGCGAAACGGCAGATGACATGGTTGCGGAGTTGGCCCGACGTGACATGGCTGGACAGTGATCAGCCACAAGAAGCGTTACAAATCGTTATCAAAGCTATTAGAGGTTGAATAATGGTTTGTGTACAATCCTCTATGCTCCCATGTGCACTATTAATTAATTGAATAATTGCAACAACAACAAACAAATAAGGAAAAGAGAAAATGGCTAAGGGGCAATCTCTGCAAGACCCGTTTTTGAACGCACTGCGCCGTGAGCGCGTTCCGGTTTCTATTTATTTGGTTAACGGTATCAAATTGCAGGGCCAGATCGAATCTTTCGATCAGTTTGTGATCCTGCTGAAAAACACCGTCAGCCAGATGGTTTATAAGCATGCTATTTCAACGGTAGTTCCGGCTCGCCCTGTATCGCATCACAGCAACAGTGGCCACACCGGTACAGCTCATGCCGCGCCGGGTTCAACTCCAGCACCGCAAGAACTGACTGACACTGAATAATTCCGGCTTTAGGAGCCATTAGCTTGTTTGATCGTTATGAAGCTGGTGAACAGGCAATATTGGTGCACATCAATTTCCCGCAAGAGCGGGATGTAGAGGATCTCAGAGAGTTCGAAACTCTGGTATCCTCTGCGGGTGTTACGGCGGTGCAGGTGATCACCGGTAGCCGCCGTGCGCCGCATTCCAAGTATTTCGTCGGCGAAGGTAAAGCCGAAGAAATTGCGGCGGCAGTGGCCGCCACTGGTGCATCAGTCATCCTGTTTAACCACACACTTTCTCCCGCCCAAGAACGCAACCTTGAACGCCTGTGTCAATGCCGCGTCATTGATAGAACCGGTCTGATCCTGGATATTTTCGCCCAGCGCGCCCGTACTCATGAAGGTAAGTTGCAGGTCGAGCTGGCTCAGCTACGCCACCTGTCAACCCGCTTGGTACGCGGCTGGACACACCTGGAGCGACAAAAAGGCGGTATCGGTCTGCGTGGCCCGGGGGAAACCCAGTTAGAAACCGACCGTCGTCTGATCAAAGACCGGATCCGGCTGATTTTAAGTCGGTTGGAAAAAGTAGCGAAACAGCGTCAGCAGGGGCGTCGGGCGCGTAATCGGGCCGAGATCCCAACCGTATCCTTGGTCGGCTATACCAACGCGGGTAAATCGAGCCTGTTTAACACCATTACCGAAGCCGGGGTGTATGCGGCAGATCAGCTGTTTGCCACGTTAGATCCGACCTTGCGGCGCATTGAGGTCACCGATGTTGGCCCAGTGGTATTGGCTGATACGGTAGGTTTTATCCGCCATCTGCCGCATGATTTGGTCTCCGCATTTAAAGCTACGCTGCAAGAGACGCAGGAAGCTACACTGTTACTGCATGTGATTGATGCAGCTGATCCGCGGATCGATGATAATATTCAGGCCGTGGAGCATGTGCTGCACGAGATTGATGCTGACGAAATCCCGGCTCTGCGCGTGATGAACAAAATTGACCAGCTCGATGAGGTGGTTCCGCGCATTGCCCGTAATGACGAAGGCGTACCAACGCATGTCTGGGTGTCAGCCCATACCGGAGCCGGTATGGATTTGCTGTTTCAGGCGATCAGTGAATTACTGGCACAGGATATTGTGGAGTACCAACTGCATCTGTCGCCGCGCTTGTGGCGTCTGCGCAGCCGTTTGTATCGGCTGGATGCGTTGGTGGATGAACGAATCGATGAGCAAGACGGAAGCCTGTGGTTAAATATCCGAATGCCGGCGGTAGACTGGCGTCGTTTATGCAAGCAGGAAACCGAGTTGGAAGCGACAATTCACACCGAGGTATCTGCTTAAATTGTAGTGCC
>JBOFCH010000164.1:0-12304 GCA_051645985.1 Plesiomonas sp.
CAAAGATGAGATGGATGACTGATGAATTGGATTGAGCCGGACTGGCCAGCACCTGCTAAGGTACGGGCGTTAAGTACCACCCGAGACGGGGGAATGAGTGAAGGCCCGTATGCTAGCCTGAATCTAGGCTCGCATGTGGGGGACTCTCTGAGCGCCGTCGATCAGAACCGTGCTTTGCTGCGTAACGAGGCGCGCTTGCCGCATGAGCCGGTGTGGATGAATCAGGTGCACGGTACTCGGGTACTGACGTTGCCATTGGTAGCGGAAGAGCACCGTGACGCGGATGCGGCTTATACCGCAGATGCGGGTCAGGTGTGTGCGGTGATGACTGCCGACTGTTTGCCGGTACTGTTTTGCAGCACTGACGGAACGCAAGTGGCGGCCGCCCATGCCGGTTGGCGTGGCCTGTGTGACGGGGTATTGGAGAAAACGGTAGCTCGTTTCGGTGTGGCTCCGGCACGTCTGATGGCGTGGATGGGGCCGGCGATCGGCCCACAAGTGTTTGAGGTGGGTGCCGAGGTACGTGAGCGCTTTGTCCAGTTCAATCCAGCCGCCGCGATGGCATTTCAGCCGCACGGTGACCGTTATCTGGCAAATCTCTACCTGCTGGCCCGCCAACGGTTGTTGGCGGCCGGTGTCGGTGCGATTTATGGTGGTGATTATTGTACCTACAGCGATCCGGTGCGCTTTTTCTCGTTCCGGCGCGAATCGGTCACCGGTCGTCAGGCTAGCCTGATTTGGATTGAAGAGTAATCTCTCGGCATAACAATCAATCGCAATCGCGACTCATCCAATGGCTACTTATCTAATGGCCAATCATCAGGGTGAGTCATTAGGATAAGCAAAGGCACGCTGCGGCGTGCCTTTTTTGTGCGCCAAACGGAGAGATCAGCGCTGAGCGGACTCATAAAACGCTATTCTTGGTTATGACCGTGTTTATGGTGCTCGCGAGATGGCATTTTGTGATCATGGTGTTTCACATGATGGTGACGCTCGTCACTGTGTGCGGCGCCTTCGCGGTGTTTGATGGGGTGTTTATGTCCTTCCGGATCGCCACCATGTTGGGTATGTGGGTGACTTTCTTCGTGATCACGCTCTGGATGATGGTCTTTGTCATGCACATGTTCACCGGCCGGCTCACCGTAGCGGTGACGCATATTCTCATGTACTTGCTCGGCGGTGTGTTGAGTAGTCTGTTCGCGGGTATGTGGCTCTTTACCGTGGCCTTGATGAGCAGCCGGTTCGCTGTGACAGCAGCCTGATTTATGTTCTGACATACGAATCTCCTTGTGATCCCGTGAAGTCCGCCTTGTCGCTGTACGGTAAGGGGGATGCAACAGAATGTATTAAGTACAGCTCTTGTTTTACGCTTTCATCATCGAAAGCTCTATGGTTAAACGTTGAATAAAAACAAGAAGATGTAACAGAAACTCCCAGAAGGAGAATCACTGTTTTTTTTACAAATTGCCGCAGAGTGCAATAGAAAAAACCATGACAGCCAGCGCAGTGAAGAGTGAAATTTAAGCAGACTGAGTGTAGACGGCTGGTAAAACATTTTAGGTGTAGTACTTGAAAAAAGCCGGACAGTCCTTATTTCTTAGTAAGAGAGTAAGTATTTGCATACGACAACCTGACTGGAGGTGTTATGCGTCTGGATCGTCTTACAAGTAAATTTCAGGTTGCGCTGTCCGAAGCGCAATCATTGGCGCTTGGACGCGATCATCAGTACATCGAACCGGTTCATTTAATGCTGGCATTATTGAATCAGGAAGGGGGTACTGTTCGACCGCTGCTGACGAGTGCCGGTATTGATGTGGCCGCTGTGCGTGCTGAGCTGAATCAGGAATTGGATCGCATCCCCAAAGTAGAAGGGATTGGCGGTGATGTTCAGCTGTCACAAGACTTGGTGCGTCTGCTGAACCTGTGCGACAAGATTGCTCAAAAGCGTAATGATAAATTTATCTCTTCTGAGCTGTTTGTTCTGGCCGCGGCAGAAGAGCGCGGCAAACTCGGCGAATTGCTGCGTAAAAACGGTGCTACCTTAAATAAATTGAATGCGGCCGTGGATCAAATGCGCGGTGGTGAAAGTGTGAATGATGCTAATGCCGAAGAGTCGCGTCAGGCATTGAAAAAATTCACCATCGATCTGACCGAACGCGCCGAACAAGGCAAGTTAGACCCGGTGATTGGTCGGGATGAAGAGATCCGCCGCACCATTCAAGTATTGCAGCGTCGGACTAAGAATAACCCCGTCCTGATTGGTGAGCCTGGGGTGGGTAAAACCGCCATTGTGGAAGGGCTGGCCCAGCGTATCGTCAACGGTGAAGTGCCAGAAGGCTTGAAGCACAAGCGGGTGCTGTCATTGGACATGGGCGCGCTGATTGCCGGGGCCAAATACCGCGGTGAGTTTGAAGAGCGCTTGAAAGCGGTACTGAATGAACTGGCCAAAGAAGAAGGCAGTGTCATTCTGTTTATTGATGAATTGCATACCATGGTTGGTGCCGGTAAGGCCGATGGCGCGATGGATGCCGGTAACATGCTCAAACCTGCGCTGGCGCGCGGTGAATTGCACTGTGTAGGTGCCACCACGCTGGATGAATATCGCCAATACATCGAAAAAGATGCGGCGCTGGAGCGCCGTTTCCAGAAAGTGTATGTGGCACAGCCGACCGTGGAAGATACCATCGCCATTTTGCGGGGTCTGAAAGAGCGCTATGAGCTGCATCACCATGTGCAGATCACTGACCCGGCGATTGTGGCGGCGGCTACTTTGTCGCACCGTTACATTGCTGACCGTCAGTTGCCCGACAAAGCGATTGACCTGATTGACGAAGCGGCGTCCAGTATCCGGATGCAGATTGACTCCAAACCGGAGCCGCTGGATCGCTTGGATCGCCGTATTATCCAGTTGAAACTGGAGCAACAAGCGCTGCAAAAAGAGTCTGATGAGGCTAGCCGTAAGCGTCTGACCATGCTGAATGAAGAGCTGGAAGCCAAAGAGCGCGAGTACGCCGAGCTGGACGAAGTGTGGAAGGCCGAAAAAGCCGCATTGTCGGGTACTCAGCACATTAAAGCCGAGCTGGAGCAGGCGCGTACCCATCTGGAGCAAGCGCGTCGTGCCGGTGATTTGGCGCGGATGTCTGAGTTGCAGTACGGCAAAATCCCAGCCTTGGAAAAAGAGCTGGAAAACGCCAGCGAGACCGATACCCACGATTTGCAATTGCTGCGTAACAAGGTGACCGATACCGAGATTGCCGAAGTGCTGTCGAAAGCCACCGGTATTCCGGTTGCGCGGATGCTGGAAGGCGAGCGCGATAAGTTGCTGCGTATGGAGCAAGAGTTGCACAAACGGGTGATTGGTCAGAACGAAGCGGTGGAAGCCGTCTCCAATGCTATTCGTCGTAGCCGCGCCGGTTTGGCCGATCCGAACCGTCCGATTGGTTCGTTCTTGTTCTTAGGCCCAACCGGGGTGGGTAAAACCGAACTGTGTAAGGCACTGGCTAACTTCATGTTTGACAGCGATGATGCCATGGTGCGTCTGGATATGTCGGAGTTCATGGAAAAACATGCGGTGTCTCGTCTGGTTGGGGCACCTCCAGGCTATGTGGGCTATGAAGAGGGTGGTTACCTGACCGAAGCGGTACGTCGTCGCCCATATTCTGTCATCTTGCTGGATGAAGTGGAGAAAGCGCATCCAGATGTGTTCAACATCTTGTTGCAGGTGCTGGATGATGGCCGTCTGACGGATGGTCAAGGGCGTACGGTCGATTTTCGCAATACCGTGGTGATCATGACCTCCAACTTGGGTTCTGATTTGATCCAAGAGCAGTTTGGTACGCTGGATTACGGTGAAATGAAGGAGTTGGTGATGAGCGTGGTGAGCCGTCACTTCCGTCCGGAATTTATCAACCGGATCGACGAAACTGTGGTATTCCACCCACTGGGTAGCGATCAAATCAAGTCGATTGCCGGTATTCAGTTGCAACGCCTGTACAAACGCTTGGAAGAGCGTGGTTATCAGGTACACATGAGCGACGCGGCGCTGGAGCACATCGCCAAAGCCGGTTACGACCCAATTTTTGGTGCGCGTCCGCTCAAACGTGCGCTGCAACAGGAAGTGGAAAACCCACTGGCGCAGCAAATTCTGTCTGGCACCTTGTTACCGGGCAAACCGGTCGAGCTGGAGATGGAAGACGGCAAAGTTGTAGCTCGTCAGTAACGGCGTTCATTAGCCACATCAGCAAAAAACAGGTGACCTTGGTCACCTGTTTTTTTATGTCTGCTATTTAATCAAGGGAGTGTTGAGTTGATGAGCGTTCCTGTATTGCCGTGGCGACAACACTGATCAGAATCAGTGCTGCCCCAAATAACTGTGTGGCGTTAAGGGATTCTTGTAACCAAATAAAGGCGAAAATTGCACCGAATAAAGGCTCGCTTCCCATGATAAGTGCAACTCTCGTTGGCGATGTTTTACGTACGGCATAATTTTGCACAGCAAAAGCAAATATCGTACAAAATACTACTAAATAGCCAATGGTTAGCCAAAATGACCATGCGGTAGGCAGATAGTTTGTTGACAATGGAAAATAAATCCAGACAGCTAACAGCGCGCAACTGGCAACAATGAAAGATTGTATTGCTGTCAGTGTGAGGGTCGTGATGTTTTTCCCTTGAGTTAGACGTTTGGTGAGGGTAACCATTATTGCGCGAAGTAAAGCTGCGGTCAGAATAAAGTAATCCCCCAAATTGAGCGTAAACGTGAGGCTCTGTTGATTGCTCAGCAGAACAACGCCGATTACGCTACAGAGGCTTAATCCAATTAAAGCGTAACTCATTCGTTGTTTGTTGATGATCCGTTCGGCAAAAGCCGTCAGTATCAGACTCAAACTGATCAAAAATGCTGCTTTAGACGCCGAAGTGAGAGAAATACCAACCACTTCGCAAAAAAAAATGGCTGTCAGAATAAAGCCGGTTGGTACGGCATTTTTCCAGTCTTTATTGCGCCCAAGATGAAAATCACGGAGTACGATAGGGAGTATACAGACTAAGGTGAGCGAAAAGCGCAGAGCAATAAATATCAATACGCTGGTATAAGCTAAGGCACTTTTAGTTAGCCCATAGCTGGTTCCCCAGAATATAGCGACTAGTAGCAGTAGAATTTCGGTTCGAGGGAACGTCAAACGCCTTTCTTTTAGCAATTCTATCACTGTAAGCATATTAATTACCTAAGTTAATTTTTGTAAATGCAATAACAAGAACATCTCTTGATGTTGGTAGGTCTGTGTTTTTTTTCGATATGGGTGAAACTTCGTGCATTGTGTCGGCATCATTAGCTATAACTAAATCAAAAGTATCTTTTAATGTTACATTATATAATTCATTTTTGTTTGTATCGGTGATTCTAGTATTTCCCCCTAACACATTACATCTGTTTATCATCATGGTAGCTATATAATTTACGCCATCTCTGTGTAGGCCTTCGGGAGTTGGATGTCCATTTTCATCATTAGTTGCGACTATTCGATAAGGATGTAGTCTGATATTCCAATTTTGTGCTCCTTCCTCAGCCTCATCATAGATGTCACTCATAATGTTAAGTATTTTAGTTAGTATCTGAGAATTAAAAAATATATCTGTTAATGGCTCAAAATGCCTTTCTATACCACCGTTAAGTTTATTTATATGATGCGGTTGTATATACGATTCATGAGGCACAATGGTAAATGTATTACTGTTGGCTAATTTGTTAAATTGACCATATCTGCGATATCGATAGGTTCCTCCATCTGCCATATAAGGGTCTATCACTAAATTATCCCAACAGGACTTAAAGCTATTTATTTCAGGTTTTTTTATATCAAGTAATAGGCTGACTTGTTCACTGGCAGTGAATGAATACTTTCTTGTTCTTATGTCGTTAATTATTTTAAGAGCAATCTCTTTATTTTTCATGTTGGCTACCTCAGTATTTGTTAAATACAATTTTTTATCAAATGGCTTTTGGCATTGTTTTTTGTATTAGGTCGATATTGATTGAGCGCATGCTACGTGAATTAGCTGTTTCTATCTCCCATGTATCTCTGTCTCGTAAATATTTTGCATTTTCTGCAATAATACTGGTTGCTATTGCATTTCCACGGGATAGTTCAAAAGTTATATTTCCAGAAATAAACTCAGCGGTATGGGCTATAAATGAGTAACTGGCATTTTGTAGTAAACTATTATGGCGCCCTTCAACAGCCTCTTGAGTCCAGATATCATTGTGCCATGATTTTATTTTAAGAAGGTTTGTAGGTAAAATAGCTGTTTCTAGTAATTTATAGGCTCGCATTAAAATCGTTGCAGCTGGAGCTTCTCTGATTTCTAAAACCTTTTCATCTTGTTCGAGGTGATCAAATCCTACATAGCGGCCAATTTCATAAGAACCGACACGATGATTAATAAACTCTATCAAGTCGATTAGTTTTACAGGTTCATCATTAAGTGTTACTGGATAGCCTTGTTTGAATCCAATCTTTATTTTGTTCCCGTTAAGATGCAATTCAGGTTCCCAGCGAGACCATGTAAATATAGACTCGGTTAATTTGAAGTTCTCTGGGTCATCAAGAGTTCCTGATTCAAATTCACGGCACCATAGATTAGAATCGCCACTGACATTACGAGACTTAAACATCACTAGACCAGATTTTAATAGTGATTTTGTTTTTTGCTCACGACTAATTGCCGAGAATTCATAAGGGGATCCGTAGTAGCCTTGGTATCCTGAGCGTTCTATAGCACCGTTAAGCCGTCTTAAACTATTTTGTGATTGATTAGCAGTATGAATGATTGCATCACAGTTTAAAGTTTCTGCAAGTTCAATCGCTTTTTTTGCAATGATTGGTCGTGAAAGCGATGAGCTAACAGGGTAATCACCTAAATAAAGAGCTTGAGCTTGGATTGCTGAGATAAGGTTATACTCTGCAAACTCTTGTTTTGCATCAATAATGATTAGGTTTACGCCATAGTGTTTAGTTATGGCTTTTAGTTTATTCTCCTCAATCTCATCTCCAACATTAATTGCGACAGCAGTGATTTTTGCAGGGTAATCTTTAATTATATCAAGTAGATATGTGCTATCTAGGCCGCCGCTGAAAAGTGTTAAAATATGTTTCTCTGTACTTGCTAGTTTTTGTAAATCATCAATGCTTCTAATTTTTCTCATTTTTTCATCCTTGATTGTATTTGGTACTTGTCAACTGACTGCTCTAGTATCTATCAATCACTCAAATGGAATAATCGGGTAGTAACGCAAAGGATAATTGCGCTATGGACATCAATAAACTTGTTCCTCTGCTTCCTGAAATGGCGATTTTCGTTAATGTTGTTGAGTCTGGTAGCTTTTCTAAAACAGCCCAGATACTGGGGGTTTCTCCTTCATCGGTGAGCCGCTCGATCACTCGTCTAGAAAGTATGCTGGAACGCAAGTTACTGGAAAGAACGACTCGTAAAATGCGATTGAGTGTTGCAGGGCAAGAGGTGTACGGTCTTTGTGCTGACATGTTACAGGCGGCCAAAATGGCGGTATCCGCGGCACAAGCCGACAATGGCGAGGTAGCGGGAGTGCTGAGAGTGGCTGCACCTAAAGCGTTATCACGTTTGGTGTTAATGCCATTGGTGCTGGACTTTCTAGCCGAATATCCGCGCGTCACATTGCAGTTAAAAGTTGCTGATCACTATATTGATCCTATTGGCGATGCAGTGGATGTGATAATCCACATTACCGAAAAACCCGTAGAGGGATTGGTAGCGCGCTCTCTTGGGCCTAGCAATTTGATTCTGTGTGCCAGTCAGCTGTATTTACAATCTAGAAGAGCGCCGATTCATCCTGATGATTTGGTTCAACACAATTGTTTGTGTTTGGGGGAAAACCCTCGGGATCAAGTATGGGATTTTACACGAGGTGCTCGTACTGTTTCTGTGCGAGTGAAAGGCTCATTTGCGGTTAACCACAGTGAAATTCGCCGAGAGGCGGTCTTAAGAGGGGTGGGGGTTTCGGTGTTCCCTGAATTTGCGGTTCGTCATTTCATCGCATCAGGAGAGCTGATTGAGCTATTAAGTGATTGGCGTGCAGGCGGCAACTATCAGGGACAGATCCTGGCACAGTATGCGCAATCCAAATATATCCCTCAGCAAATTAAAACGTTTATTGGTTATTTGCAGCAAAAGATGTTAATTAATTCAAATCGGTATGATGTTATGGGGGACTAGATGATCCTCATGGGGCCTGATGGTCATATGCTGTGAGTGCATGAGCTTTGGTATTTTTCTGGCCTGAGCAGAGCATAAATCTCTAATCGTCCTTATCTATCTCCCAGACAATAACGGATTTTTTGCGCCCTATGGGGCCGTCAGAGTACACTACGGTGTACGAATCTGATTATTGCCGTACGGGAGGCTGTATGCACTGTCCTTTTTGTTCCGCCGTGGACACCAAGGTGATCGACTCACGTCTGGTGGCGGATGGAACACAGGTTCGCCGCCGCCGTCAGTGTCTGGAATGCAATGAGCGTTTTACGACCTTCGAAGTTGCCGAATTGGTGATGCCGCGGGTGATCAAGAGTAATGATATCCGCGAGCCGTTTAACGAAGACAAGCTGCGCAACGGTATGTTGCGGGCGCTGGAAAAGCGTCCGGTGAGTGCTGATGATGTGGAAAAGGCGATCAGCCATATTAAGAGCCGTTTGCGGGCGACCGGTGAGCGGGAAGTGCCGGCCAAGCTGGTGGGTAATCTGGTGATGGATGCGCTCAAACAGCTGGATAAAGTGGCTTATATTCGTTTTGCGTCGGTATACCGCAGTTTTGAGGATATCCGCGAGTTTGGCGAGGAGATCGCCCGCTTGCAAGATTGAGGCTGGCGCGCATAGCATTTGGTGCGCATAGCGTAATAAATATAGCGTAATGAATATAGCGCAATACAATCGCTGAGCGCTCTTAGCGCTTGTGATGGGGGCTTCACGGGTTCAACCACACTGACAGCCACTGGCGATGTTAAATCGCCAGTGGCTGTTTGCTAAGTGCTGAGCAGAAGACCGTGGGATATTTGTTATCGCTTGATCTAATTCCACTTGGTTTTTTCATGCATATATTTATGCATGCTTTATGCAAATTAGCCGTAAGTTCGGTCATTTTTACCGGTACTGTTTTACCGTGGATTTTCGAAGAGTCTTTCAAATTAAATCAATGGGTTATTTGTTGTTGAGCGATGGTCATTTACACGAGGAGAGGGCATTAATACCTGACAAAGTAATGCGTTAATTTGAAAATCCAATCATCATACAGTATCCTATACAGCACTTGGACTTGAGTTCCGGTTGTATTCATCCCCTCTGAGCAAGAGCGGATACAGCCTTTCGTTACCGCAATGGCACGAAACAGGTTCATCGCTCGTAACGCCTAACTCCTAATGGAGTGTGTGCTCTGCAATGCCGCTCCGGCTCCTTTTGGCCTATTCGCCAGATCCGGTATTTCTGGTAATGCCGGTACCCGCAGTACTGCTGCATCCGCAAAAAGCCTGTGATGTTTTTGCTGCCACCTGAGAGTGGCTCCTGACCATTTAGCCGGTTAATGGCCGCGGCTTGCCTGTAACTTGTTGCCGCATGAGTACCCGTTACGAATAAATTTGCTGTACGATTTGCTGTACAAAAAGAGGTAATATCTTAATGCGATTAAGAGGTAAGAGAGTCAAACCACTACAAATTCAAGACATTACTATCATTGATGACGCTAAACTGAAAAAAGCCATTACTGCCGCGGCGCTGGGTAATGCCATGGAGTGGTTCGACTTCGGGGTCTATGGTTTTGTGGCGTATGCCCTTGGGCAGATTTTTTTTCCTGGCGCGACACCCGGTGTGCAGGTGATTGCCGCGCTAGCGACCTTCTCGGTTCCTTTTCTGGTTCGTCCGCTGGGGGGCATCTTCTTTGGTGCACTGGGGGATAAGTATGGCCGACAGAAAATTCTGGCTATCACCATCATTATCATGGCCATCAGTACCTTTTGTATCGGCCTCATTCCATCGTATGACAGTATCGGGATCTGGGCGCCGATTTTACTGTTGCTGGCCAAGCTGGCACAGGGGTTTTCGGTCGGCGGGGAATATTCCGGTGCGGCTATTTTTGGGGCGGAGTATTCGCCAGATAAGAAGCGCGGCTTTATGGGCAGCTGGCTGGATTTTGGCTCGATAGTCGGGTTTGTGCTGGGTGCCGGGGTGGTGGTGGTGCTCTCCTCGGTGCTGGGTGAGCAGCAGTTTATGGCGTGGGGCTGGCGTCTGCCATTTTTTCTGGCGCTCCCTTTGGGGGTGATTGGCCTGTATTTGCGCCATGCTCTGGAGGAAACACCCGCGTTTCAAAAACACACGGAAAATTTGCAACAAAGCGCCGTACAAGAGCCAGCCCCGGTCTCTTTTTCCGAGATCACGCGCGGACACTGGCGTAGTCTGCTGAGTTGTGTCGGGCTGGTGATAGCCACTAACGTGACCTATTACATGTTGCTGACTTACATGCCAAGCTACTTGTCACATAACCTGCATTATCCGGAAGATCACGGTATTTTGATCATCATTGTGGTGATGCTGGGCATGCTGTTTGTGCAGCCGGTGATTGGCTTGTTGAGTGACCGTTTTGGCCGTCGCCCGTTTGTGATTGGCGGCAGTATCGGATTATTACTGCTGGCAGTGCCGTGCTTCATGCTGATTAATAGTGGCTCATTGGTGCTGATTTTTGCCGGTTTGCTGGTTTTAGCCGTGTTGCTAAATGCCTTTACCGGTGTAATGGCGTCGTCACTTCCGGCGATGTTCCCGACCAAGATCCGCTACAGCGCGTTGGCGATTGCCTTTAATATCTCAGTATTGATTGCGGGCCTGACACCGACTTTGAGTGCGTGGTTGGTGGAAGTGACGCAGGATCTGTATATGCCGGCCTATTACCTGATGGTGATTGCCGTTGTGGGGTTGGTCACCGGGATTTTGATGAAGGAAACCGCCAATTTGCCACTGAAAGGGGCAACGCCGGCGGCCTCCGATAAAGCCGAAGCACGAGAGTTGCTGCAAGAGCAGTACGATACCATCGAGCAAAAAATCGAGGTTCTCAATGTGCAGATTGCGGCTCTGGGCGCGCAGCGTCAGCGCTTGATAGCGCAGCACCCAGACATCAATTAATGTCGATGAATGCGTGAAAAAGCCGGCCAGTGTGCCGGTTTTTTTATGGCGGTTTTTTATGGCAGCAGGGAGAGCAACTCGGTGCGGGAATACGAGGTCTCTAAAGCCGGTATCCTATGTCGGTGTCTCATGCGGCTATCCGATATTGCGATTAGATCATAGACACAACGGACGGCGGTGATTGGATTTCTGCGCCTATGGTGCCAAACTGCAAGGAGCCATTGGCAGCCGGACAGGCTGTCGCTCAAGAGGATCTCCGCCTCAGTGACTCGGGGCGGTAACGGAAGTTGACCTGATGAATGATGTGCAATATATGGCGCGGGCGCTGGAGCTGGCGCGTCATGGCCGTTTTACCACGGCTCCCAACCCGAATGTCGGCTGTGTGATTGTCCGCGACGGTGAGATTGTGGGAGAAGGTTATCACCAGCGTGCCGGTGAGCCGCATGCCGAGGTGCATGCCCTGCGTATGGCTGGCGACAAGGCGCGTGGCGCTACCGCCTATGTGACGCTGGAGCCGTGCAGTCATCATGGCCGCACACCGCCGTGCGCCGATGCACTGATTGCTGCTGGGGTCAGCCGGGTGGTGGCTGCGATGCAAGACCCGAATCCGGCGGTGGCGGGGCGCGGTCTGTATCGTTTGCAGCAAGCCGGTATTGCCGTGGAGCATGGGGTGCTGCAAAGCGAAGCTGAGGCGTTGAACAAAGGCTTTTTCAAGCGGATGCGCACCGGCTTTCCGTATATCCAGTTGAAGCTGGCGGCCTCGGCCGATGGCCGTACCGCGATGGCCTCGGGCGAGAGTCAGTGGATCACCGGTCCTGCCGCGCGCCGTGATGTGCAGGTGTTTCGCGCGCAGGCTGGCGCTATCCTCACCGGTAGCGGCACCGTGCTGGCCGATGATCCGTCACTCAATGTGCGGCATGCTGATTTACCGGCCGATGTTCAGGCCGCCTATCCAAGCACCGCGCTGCGTCAACCACTGCGGGTGGTGGTTGATAGCCGTAATCAGGTGCGCCCTTCGCATCGTTTGGTGCATGTCGATGGCGAGGTGTGCTTGGCGCGCTTGAGCGCTGATACGCAGGCGTGGCCCGAAACGGTACGTCAGCTGACCG
>JBOFCH010000165.1:0-5695 GCA_051645985.1 Plesiomonas sp.
TCTGGAGCAAATCTCCCACTCCTCAACCCAACTGACCCATGTCACGTTACTGAATCAGGATAACGCGACACAGGCCAAAGCGGCGGTAGAATCCCAGCGCGAGCAAACTGCCAGTGTGGCGACGGCCATGTCGCAAATGGAGCACTCGGTAAAAGAAATTGCCCGCAGTGTTAACCATACGCTGGATCAAGTGCTGCAACTGGAAACCACCGTCACACAAAGTGATGCTCTGGTGCAGGAAAATGTGCATACCACCCAACAGCTTTCCGATCGCCTGCAAAGTACCGCCGCAGTAGTAAAAACCGTGGCCGGTATGAGCGAGAAAATTGGCTCCATTTTGGATGTGATCCGCAGCATTGCCGATCAAACCAACCTGCTAGCCCTTAATGCCGCCATCGAAGCGGCGCGCGCGGGAGACATGGGACGCGGCTTTGCCGTCGTCGCCGATGAAGTCCGCGTACTGGCGAAACGCACCACCGACTCTACTGGGCAAATTGAGCAAATGATCTCCGAGCTACAAAGCGGCACCCGCTCAGCACTAAATACCGTTGAAGGTTGCCTGAATGACATGTCGCTCAGCGCCAATCAAACGGCCCAGACCGGTGAAGCAATGAAAGTGATCGCCGAGGGGCTTGGTCAGATCAGTGATATGAACTCGCAAATTGCCAATGCAGCGACCGAACAAGAGGCCACGTCCACCGATATTGCCCGCAATCTGGAAGAGATCTCGCGTCTGGCCGATCAAAACTTTACCAGCATCGAGCAGATGGCCGGCAACAGTACGCAACTAGAAAACTTGGCGGCCTCACAGGAAACCTTGGTTCGACAGTTTGTGCTGTAATGCGCTGCATCGCCCGCCTTGCGCGCTTGATTCAGTGCCAATGCGCCGCCCATGTTAACGCCGGAGACTCTCCGGCGTTTTCTATCTTATGTTATCTATATTCTCTATATGCTATTACTCGTCTTTCATTGCCCATCTACAGCAGTCTCGGCCTCGTCGCATCAAGGCCTGAATGGAGCGGCAAAGCACGCAGCGCGATTTAGGCCAAACGATTGCCACCTGAGAAAAACAAGGCACAAATTACACTCCCCGCCGGATTTCAATTCCAGTATAGTGAGTCAAATTCTGCGGAAAGGATGTAAGCAATGACGACGTTATTGATAAAAAATGCCACCATGATCAACGAAGGCCGCCGTAGTGAAGGCGATATGCTGATTGAGGATGGCCGTATCAGTCACATCAGCAGCAACATCAGTGCGCCGGATAATGCCGGGATCATTGATGCCAAAGGGAAGCTGCTTATTCCGGGTATGATTGATGATCAAGTGCATTTTCGTGAGCCGGGTTTCCCATTAAAAGGAACCATCGCCAGTGAATCGCGTGCCGCCGTCGCCGGTGGGGTCACCTCCTACATGGAGATGCCGAACGTCAACCCGCAAACCACCAATCTGCAAGCACTGGAAGATAAATATGCCCGTGCCGCCAGCTCTTCCGTAGCTAACTTCAGTTTCTACCTCGGTGCGACCAACAATAACCTAGACGAAATCCGTCGCTTATCGGTCGATCAAGCCTGCGGCGTGAAAATTTTCATGGGTGCCTCCACCGGCAATATGCTGGTTGATAACGCCGATACCTTGGCCGCCATTTTTGCTGAAAGCCCAGTGCTGATTGCCACCCACTGCGAAGATACCCCCTCCATTAAATTGTTGGAAGATGAATACCGCGCGCGTTACGGTGACGATATTCCCGCCCGTGAACACGGTCGCATCCGCTCGGCGGCGGCGTGCCTGAAATCCTCCCGTTTAGCGGTAGAGTTGGCCAAAAAGCACGGCACCCGTTTGCACGTACTGCATATCACGACCAAAGAAGAGTTGGCCCTGTTTGATGCCGCCCCAACGCTGGCTGACCTGCGTAAAAAGCAAATCACCGCCGAAGCCTGCGTA
Source organism: Plesiomonas sp. (assembly GCA_051645985.1). Classification (GTDB taxonomy): domain Bacteria; phylum Pseudomonadota; class Gammaproteobacteria; order Enterobacterales; family CAMTGL01; genus Plesiomonas. The sequence continues at coordinate 1,945 of JBOFCH010000165.1, forward strand.
CATCACCTGTTCTATAACGAAAACGATTATGACCGCTTAGGCCACTTGATTAAGTGCAACCCAGCGATTAAAGGCGTAGAAGACCAACTTGCCTTGCAAGAAGCGGTTCGCAATGGCGTCATTGACATTATCGCCACCGATCATGCCCCGCATACTTGGGATGAAAAACAAAACAGTTATTTTGGTGCGCCGTCTGGCTTGCCACTGGTGCAACATCCGCTGTTAGCGCTATTTGATCTGCACCGCCAAGGGGCACTGTCACTGGAACTGCTGGTACAAAAAACCAGCCATGCAGTTGCGGAGCGTTTCCAATTGCTGGATCGCGGTTATCTGCGCGAAGGCTACTGGGCCGATCTGACGCTGGTGGATCTGGACTCACCATTTACCGTGAACAAAGAAAACCTGTTCTATCAGTGTGGCTGGTCACCGTTTGAAGGCCACACCTTCCCGGCGCGTATTGATACCACTCTGGTTAACGGTGAAGTGGTGTTCCGCAATGCGGCGCATACCACTGCCCGGCCGGGTCAGCGCCTGAGCTTTAATCGCGGTTAATCGCTTTCCGTTGGCACACTATTCACATCTATACGATCTATACGATCTATACCTATACAATCATCTTCAATCCCCTGCTTACAGGGGATTTTTTTATCTCTCATCCCTCATCATTAAAAAAACAGCAAAACAAAAAAGGAGCCATTAGGCTCCTTTTTTGTTTTGCTTACGTGCGATTACGTGCACTTACGTGATTGCACATCCACCACAGGTCATTAGTTACTATGCATGTAGATGTCCATATCCGTTTTCAGGTTATCTGACTTCGTACCAAAGATAGCCTGCACACCCGAGCCAGCAACCACAACCCCCGCAGCGCCCAGCTTTTTCAGGCCCGCCTGATCAACTTTGGCAACATCAGCTACGCCCACGCGCAAACGCGTAATGCACGCATCCAAACTGGTGATGTTTTCTTTACCGCCGAAGGCATCCACCAATGCTTTGGCCATTTCGGAGCCAGACGCTTCACTGGCGCTAGTCGTTTCATCTTCACGACCCGGCGTTTTCAGATCCAGTTTCACGATAGCTACGCGGAATACGATGTAGTAAATCGCCGCATAGATAGGGCCAACGATGAAGAACATCCAGCCATTAGTCGACAGGTGATAGAACAGACCGAAGTCAATCGCACCGTGAGAGAACGTCATACCGTGCTTCATGCCCAGCAAGATCAGCAGGACATAAGCCGAGCCAGCCAGCAACGCATGAATGATATACAAAACAGGCGCAACAAACATGAACGCAAATTCGATTGGCTCAGTAATCCCAGTCAGGAATGAAGTCAGCGCCGCTGAAATCATGATACCACCGATCTTAGCGCGGTTTTCTGGCTTGGCAGTGTGCCACATCGCGATAGCCGCCGCTGGCAGACCCCACATCTTGAACATGTAGCCGCCCGCCATGTTACCGGCAGTCGGATCGCCCATCAGGTAACGCTGGATTTCACCGGTGATCCACTTACCACCTTCGGCCAGACAAGCCGGCTCAGAGGTAATAGCCGCGACAACCTTACTGTTCACCACACAAGCTTCACCCGCCTGATAGAAGAACGGTACGTTCCAGATGTGGTGCAAACCGAATGGGATCAGCGAACGTTCAACGACACCGTAAATACCGAAGGCCATCGCCGGGTTTTGGTGTACCGCCCAGTTAGAGAATGCCTGAATACCGGCACCAACAGGAGGCCATACCACTGACAGCACCACGCCCAGTACGATACAACTAAATGCAGTAATGATAGGCACGAAACGCTTACCGGCAAAGAAGCCCAGGTAATCGGGCAACTGAATGCGGTAGAAACGGTTAAACATATAACCCGCCAAGGCACCGGCAAGAATACCACCGAGAACCCCGGTATCGATCTTCTCAACGCCCATGACACCGGCCATCACGGTCAGTGTAGCGGCCATCACGCCATAACCGACAGTCGCTGCCAGCGCAGCAACACCATCGTTATTGGTAAAGCCCAGTGCGACACCAATAGCAAACAGCAGAGGCATCTGGCCAAATACGGAGCCACCCGCCTGCTCCATAATGTTTGAAACAATTTCCGGCAGCCAGCTGAAGTTAGCGGCGCCAACACCGAGCAAAATACCAGCAACCGGCAGAACCGATACTGGCAGCATCAGTGCTTTACCTACTTTTTGTAGGCCAGCAAATGCATCCTTTATCATGTGAGTATGTGCTCCTGAGTGAGTATGTTACTAAGAGATTTTTATTATTGCGGTTATTACCAAGAACTCTGTTTGTAATTTAGTGACATAATAGAAAAACAAATGTCGATTTTGTTTGACGGCTGTCATATTAAAATAAGCCGACAAAACGCCAGTTTGCATTTCTTTTAGCTTGATCACATCTCAGTTTGGGTACAAAACCCGGTCTTAAAAGCCATCAAGCCTCACAAATTAAATATTTCACACTCTAAAGTAATTATTTTTAGCAAAAAAACTTTTTATAAAATGTTAATCTGTCAGGTTTAATGCCGCTTACATCCCCTGTCCTCGTCCCTTTATCCTTGTTATCAGCGAGACAAACTCATAGCCAAAACTGAAAACAAATGACATATTTTTTCTAAAAAAATAACATCTTCTTCCTGCTGACTTCCTACTAAATTGGATGCCGCAGATTTATTTTACGCCTAATAATAATAGATTATCACCGTTCCTGCTAACGAGGCTCTCACACAAACTTTCCATCATCACAATAATTTTACACTCAAAAAACAAAAAAGCCTGCCACATGAATGGCAGGCTATTGGATATCTCGTCTTAAGCAGTGAACTCAGCGTTGAACCTTGGCTGACGCAAACAAGCGACAAAAGTTATCGGTCGTGGCCTGCGCCAACGTTTCAACCGAGACGCCTTTAAGCACCGCCAGATATTCCGCAACATCCCGAACATAAGCGGGCTGATTTTCCTTGCCTCGATGAGGAACCGGCGCCAGATATGGCGAGTCGGTTTCGACCAGCAAGCGTTCTAGCGGAACCTCACGGATCGCGTCACGCAGCGCCTCTGCATTACGGAACGTAATAATCCCCGATACCGAGATGTAAAAGCCCAGCGCCATCGCCTGACGAGCAAAGTCCGCATCTTCGGTAAAGCAGTGGATCACGCCCCCGCACTCCTGAGCCTGCTCTTCACGCAAGATCCGCAGCGTATCTTCACGGGCATCACGGGTGTGAATGATCAGTGGTTTATTCACGGCACGTGCGGTACGGATATGCTCACGAAAGACATCCTGTTGCAGAGCAACAGTATCTTCGCTGTAAAAGTAATCCAGACCCGTCTCGCCAATAGCCACTACTTGCGGCTCGGCGGCCAGTTCACGAAAAGCGGCCGCATCAAACGGCTCATCCAGATCCAGCGGGTGTACACCGCAAGACAAAGAGACATCACTACGATGACCAACCAGCGTTTTTAACGTCTGGTAGCGGGTTAAGGTCACTCCGACACTCAAAAAATGCTGTACACCGCACTCACGTGCTTTATCCAGTACCGCATCCACGTCCTTATGCAGATCGTTGTAATTCAGCCCATCCAGATGGCAATGGGAATCGATCAGAAACAAAGGGAACTCCTCAGATATCACGACTCAGACGCAACCATAACGATGTGAGTAATAGCTCGCTGTTAAGGCTGCCTGATGACAATAATTCGTGGCGCAACGCAGTCAGCGCCTGCAACCAATGTTGCAACGCCAA
>JBOFCH010000166.1:0-2540 GCA_051645985.1 Plesiomonas sp.
GAATATTAAGCCGCATTGCAACGCTCCCGATAATATCAGGATAGGATCGTCAAATCGGCCTTATCTATTCAGATCAGATTTGATACCAAGAGAGAGTGATGGAATGTCGTTAACTGCCCGACTGAAAAATGCCTTGTCCGAGCTTGAACAAGCGGCGATCGAGGCTGACCGCCTGCAAACCGAACGTCCACGCTTTGCTCCGAATCTGTTTAAATGTCACAGTCCACGTCTCACCGACTGCGTGCGTGAACTGGAGCATAACCTGAGCCAGCTCGAACAACTGCATTCCGCGCAACAAGCCGGTTTTCTGGCTGACACTATCACTGCGCAATTTGCTGCATTACAGCGAGAGTTATCGACTCAGTCACTGCGTAAAAAAGAGGTCGCGGCCGCGAAACGCAGCCAGTCCGGCAAGCAGGTTGACATGTATGCTGAATTGGCTCGTCATCAAGATTATGAGCGTCGGTTGGGTGACATGATCCGCGTACGTGAAGCCAAACTGGGCAGCTGTACGACCTTGCAACAGCAGCAAACGTTACAACAAGAGATTGCCGCCTACGAAGGCCGCTTGTTTCGCTGTCGGCAGGCACTAAGAAAAATCGAGCTGCGTATTCAACGCCGCGAAGAAAAACTCACACCGTAACCTGACAGCGCCATCACTTTTATCTGCAAGCAACTATACTTACTCAGGTTAACGGCATTGCTGTGAGGTTCATCATGGGTATCATTTCGTGGATCATTCTCGGGCTGGTGGTCGGTATTCTGGCTAAATGGATCATGCCGGGGAAAGATGAAAGTGGTTTTATCATTACTGTGGTGTTGGGGGTCATCGGCGCACTGGTGGGCGGCTACCTGAGCCAGATTTTGGGCATAGCCACCATGACCGGATTTAATATCAAGAGTCTGATATTCTCCGTGGTCGGTGCGCTACTGATACTGTTTATTTACCGTAAAGTTAAAGGTTAATACTGACTAGCAAACGCTGATTGCTGGCAGACAGGGAGCAACAATGAGTCTGGAAAATGCACCGGAAGAAATTCAGCTAGCAGTAGATTTGATTTACCTGCTGGAAACCAATGAGGTCGATCCGAAAACTGCGCTAGCCGCATTGGAGGTCGTCAAAAAGGATTTACAAACCAAGCTAGCCGCACATCACGCTCAACCTACGGTGTAGCGCTAAGCAAGTCAGGTATCCGTAACGTAACAAACAAATGAGCAATTAGGTAATTTAGGTAATAAAGTAGAACTAGAACACAGACATGATTGACGAAGAGATAAAAGTGGCCGGTAGTTATACCGGCCACTTTTATTGTTAACATGCTGTTTTTAGTGCACGAGTGTTAACTCAACACATCGCACACGAAAATTTACTCGGTGCCTCTCACAGTGCCGCCGAGTCTTGGCTACCATCCACAATATGTTTAGTCTGCTTAGTGTTATTCCCTTCCGGCAAACACGCCGTTGTTGAGTGGAATTTCACCTCTTCTTGTGCCGGCGAGTTCAGATTTTTCACGTAAATATCCATCTGATTGAACGCAATCTCGATGTTATTTTCACGGAACAGCTGATCAATGCGGCGATTAAGTTCATCCACCGCAAAACTGCGATCGCGCAGCTCACGCACATACACCCGTAACTCATGATCCAGCGTACTCGCGCCGAAGGTCAGGAAGAAGACCATCGGCTCTGGCTCATTCATCACTCGTGGGTTCTCACGTGCAGCCTGCAACAGCAGTTTACGCGTCAGCTCCAAATCTGAGCCATACGCCACCCCAACCCGGACAATCACCCGCGTGACCGTATCGGTCAACGACCAGTTCTGCAAACGCTCGACCACAAAGTTCTTGTTCGGGATGATGACCTCTTTACGGTCAAAATCAGTCACTGTCGTCGCACGAATTCGGATCTTACTTACCGTACCGGAAAAATTCCCGATGGTGATGGTGTCACCGATCCGGATCGGGCGTTCGAATAGCAAGATCAAGCCCGCCACGAAGTTCGCGAAGATCTCCTGCAAACCAAAACCTAAGCCGACAGACAAACCGGTCGCGATCCACTGCAATTTATCCCATGACATGCCAATAGCGGAAAGCGACAGCATCACACCCAGGCCGGTGATCACGTACGACAGCATGGTCGTGATGGCGTACGATGCCCCCTGCCCCAGTTGCAGCTTGGACAGCACCAACACTTCCAGCAAACCCGGTAAGTTTCGGGTCAGCACATAAGCGACGACAGCAAACACGATGGCGATCAGCACATCGCGCAGCGTCACTGATATGGCGGCCCCGCTAGCATCCACACCGTTATGCCATAAGGTGACACTATCAAGGTAGGAAATAACGGTGACCAGATCAGACCACAGCCAGTAAAACGCGCCGAGGAAAATCAGGAATAAGGCCATGTTAGACAGACGCAATGACTGCTGGTTAATTTGCTCCAGCGCCATCGGCTGTTCATCAATGATTTCACCGCCTTCGGCATTTTCATGCACTTTTTGCTGACGACGCGCCATCGCACGGCGATAAGCCAAACGACGG
>JBOFCH010000167.1:0-6338 GCA_051645985.1 Plesiomonas sp.
GTGGAAGTGATCCCTGGAAAATCCTACGTAGGGTTGGAGCTGCCAAATAAAGACCGGCAGACCGTGTATCTGCGTGAAGTTCTAGATTGTGACAAATTCCGTCAGAGCACCTCACCACTGACCGTGGTGTTGGGTAAAGACATCGCGGGCGATCCGGTGATTGCGGACTTAGCGAAGATGCCACACCTGTTGGTCGCGGGTACGACCGGCTCGGGTAAATCCGTCGGCGTGAACGCCATGATCTTAAGTATCTTGTATAAAGCGACGCCAGATGAAGTGCGCTTTATCATGATCGACCCGAAAATGCTGGAGTTGTCAGTCTACGAAGGCATTCCACACCTGCTGACCGAAGTGGTTACCGATATGAAAGATGCCGCCAATGCGCTGCGTTGGTGTGTGGGCGAGATGGAGCGTCGGTATAAACTGATGTCGCTGCTTGGCGTGCGTAATATCAGCGGCTATAACGATCGGGTTGTGGAAGCCGAGAAGATGGGCCAACCAATCCCAGATCCGCTGTGGCGTCCGGGGGATAGCATGGATCCGATGCCGCCAGCGCTGACTAAGCTGCCCTACATCGTAGTGATGGTGGATGAATTCGCCGATCTGATGATGGTGGCCGGTAAGAAGATTGAAGAGCTGATTGCACGTTTGGCACAAAAAGCGCGTGCGGCGGGGATCCACTTGGTGCTGGCGACGCAGCGTCCGTCAGTGGATGTGATCACTGGTCTGATCAAAGCTAACATTCCGACTCGGATCGCCTTTACTGTGTCCAGCAAAATTGATTCGCGAACCATTTTGGATCAAAGCGGCGCGGAAAGCCTGTTGGGGATGGGGGATATGCTTTATCTGCCACCGAACTCCTCGATCCCTGAGCGGGTACACGGTGCCTTTGTCCGTGATCAGGAAGTGCATGCGGTGGCTCAGGACTGGAAAGCTCGTGGTCGTCCACAGTATATCGAAGCGATTTTGGCAGGCGATAGCAGTGAAGGCGGCAATGGCTACGACAATATGGATGAGGAGCTGGATGCGCTGTTTGATCAGGCGGTACAGTTTGTGACTGAAACCCGTCGTGGCTCGGTATCCGGTGTACAGCGCAAGTTTAAGATTGGCTATAACCGCGCAGCACGCATCATCGAACAGATGGAAGCGCAGGGTATTGTCAGCGCGCCGGGCCATAATGGTAACCGTGAAGTGCTGGCGCCACCGCCAATCAGAGATTAAAGCTGCAACTGTAAATCGCGCGGCCAGTGGGAATACCTTGTGTCGATAAAATCGAGCGTGGGTAATAAGGGCTGGCCGCAGCGCCAATTTCGCATCTCATGTACTCGGTGTGTTCGTGATATACGCGTCAACATGATGATGCTTAATACGATTATGAGTGCTCAGTGTGTGCGTTAACCGACCTTTAAACGGTTACCGCTGATACTGACCTTGATGGCAATGAAGGGAGTGACAATGAAAAAGTGGTTTATCACCTGTGGTATTGTTCTCGGCATGATGTCATCCACGGCATGGGCGGATGCCCGTTCTGATTTACAGAGCCGACTGGGAAAAATTAACTCATTCAGTGCATCATTTGAACAGACGGTCAGTGGCCCTAATGGCGCAGCGATCCAGCAAGGGGAAGGCAAATTGGCGGTAACCCGCCCAAATCTGTTCCGTTGGGAAGCCAAAACCCCGGATGAAAGTTTGCTGGTGACTGACGGTAAAACACTGTGGTTTTTTAATCCGTTTGTTGAGCAGGTGACAATCAGCAATTTGAAGGATGTGACCAGCAATACCCCGTTTGTGCTGCTGACCCGTAACAACCCTTCTGACTGGGCTAAGTACAACATCACCCAGAAAGGTGATCTGTTCACTCTCAAACCGATTAAATCCGATGGCAATATGAAGCAATTTGATCTGACTGTGACACCATCAGGCGTGATCAAAGGGTTCTCGGTGGTTGAGATGGATGGTCAGAAAAGTCAGACAGTGCTGAGCCGTTTCTCAACCTCGGCGGTCAGCAAGTCTCAATACAGCTTTACCGTCCCGAAAGGGGTTGAGATTGACGATCAACGCAAGTAACCAATCACAGTAGATTGAAGTAACAGCAAATTAAAGTTCAGCAAATTAAGGCTGCGTGGTGAGTAATTTATCTTTGGATTTCGCGGCGGATTTTCAGCCGCTGGCCGCACGGATGCGTCCGCAGACACTCGATCAGTATATCGGTCAGTCACATTTGCTGGCTCCGGGTAAGCCCTTGCGCCGCGCAGTAGAAGCCGGACATTTGCACTCGATGATCCTCTGGGGACCTCCAGGCACCGGGAAAACCACCTTAGCAGAAGTGATTGCCCGGTATGCCAGCGCAGATGTTGAGCGCGTATCGGCCGTGACCTCAGGCATCAAAGAGATCCGCGAAGCCATCGAGCGTGCTCGGCAAAACCGCGAGCGCGCTCGCCGCACTATCTTGTTTGTCGATGAAGTACACCGTTTTAATAAAAGTCAGCAAGATGCCTTCTTACCGCATATCGAAGATGGCACGATCACCTTTATTGGTGCGACTACCGAAAACCCCTCTTTTGAGCTGAATAACGCACTGTTATCCCGCGCTCGGGTCTATCTGCTCAAATCCCTGACTGAGGGCGATATTCTGGCTGTACTTGAGCAAGCCATGCAGGATAGCGATCGAGGGCTAGGTGGGCAGCATATTGAGTTACCTACCGAGACGGCACAGGCATTGGCGCAGCTGGCAAATGGTGATGCGCGGATGTCGCTGAACTGCTTGGAGCTGATGGTCGATATGGCGACTGAGCAGCCGGATGGCCGTAAAATCCTAACACCGGAATTGCTGCGTGAAGTGGTCGGTGAACGCAGTGCTCGCTTTGATAATAAAGGCGATCGCTATTACGATCTGATTTCTGCGTTGCACAAATCTATTCGTGGCTCTTCACCGGATGGTGCTTTGTACTGGTATGCCCGCATTCTTACAGCCGGTGGCGATCCACTCTATGTTGCGCGCCGTTTGTTGGCCATTGCTTCAGAAGATGTCGGCAACGCCGATCCGCGCGGCATGCAAGTGGCAATTGCGGCGTGGGATTGCTTCACGCGGGTAGGCCCTGCGGAAGGTGAGCGAGCAATCGCTCAGGCGATTGTGTATCTGGCCTGTGCGCCGAAGAGCAATGCCGTGTATACCGCGTTCAAAGCCGCGTTGGAGGATGCGAAACAGCATCCAGATTACGATGTGCCAGACCATCTGCGCAACGCGCCGACTCGATTGATGAAAGAGATGGGGTTGGGAGCTGAGTATCGCTATGCACACAATGAACCGAATGCCTATGCCGCGGGCGAGAGTTATTTCCCGCCACAGTTACAGGGAACTCGCTATTACAATCCCGTCGCGCGTGGGCTGGAGAGTAAGATTGCTGAAAAATTGTCCTGGCTGTCTCAGCAGGATCAAAATAGCCCGATAAAACGCTATCAGTAGCTTAGCCTTTGCGTTAATGTGTGTAATATAGGGTGCAGGTCTGTGCCTGTTAGTTTTTATAACAGCTACATAGCAGCTGTAACTCTTTAAATATAAGTCTTTAAATTTCTCTAAAACGATAAAAAGCGGGATAAAAATGCTCGATCCGAATCTGTTACGAAACGAGCTGGACGTGGTAGCCGAGAAGCTGGCCCGTCGTGGCTTCAAACTGGATGTTGAAACACTCAATGCATTGGAAGAGAAGCGTAAAGTTTTGCAGGTAAAAACTGAAAACCTGCAAGCTGAGCGTAATGCTCGTTCCAAAGCGATTGGTTTGGCGAAATCGCGTGGCGAAGATATTCAGCCATTGCTGGATGAAGTTGCTTCCATGGGAAGTGAGCTGGATGCAGCAAAGGCTGAGCTGGATCAACTGCAGGAAGAGTTGCGCGGTATTGCTCTGAGCATCCCGAACATTCCTTCGGATGAAGTCCCGACAGGTAAAGACGAAAACGATAATCAGGAAGTCCGCCGTTGGGGTACACCACGTCAGTATGATTTTGATGTGCGTGACCACGTCGATTTGGGTGAAATGGCTGGCGGTATGGATTTCGCGGCGGCGGTCAAGTTGACCGGTGCGCGTTTTGTCGTGCTGAGAGGCCAGATCGCTAAATTGCACCGTGCGCTGACCCAGTTCATGCTGGATCTGCACACCACCGAGCACGGCTATCAGGAAACGTACGTTCCGTATCTGGTAAACCATGAAACCCTGTACGGTACTGGCCAGCTGCCGAAGTTTGGTAATGATCTGTTCCACACCAAACCGCTGGAAGAAGGTGATCCGACTTTCGCTCTGATCCCAACAGCCGAAGTACCAGTTACTAACTTGGTTCGTGGTGAGATCCTAGAAGAAGAATCTTTGCCGCTGAAGATGACCGCTCACACGCCGTGTTTCCGATCTGAAGCTGGCTCCTATGGTCGTGATACCCGCGGTATGATCCGTATGCACCAGTTTGACAAAGTTGAACTAATCCAAATCGTGCGTCCGGAAGACTCCATGCAGGCGTTGGAAGAGCTGACCGGTCACGCCGAGAAAGTGTTGCAACTGCTGGGGCTGCCATACCGTACTGTGCTGTTGTGCACCGGCGACATGGGCTTTGGTTCAACCAAAACCTACGATCTGGAAGTATGGCTGCCAGCGCAGAATACGTACCGCGAGATCTCCTCATGCTCCAACATGGGGGATTTCCAAGCTCGCCGTATGCAAGCGCGTTGCCGCTCCAAAACCGACAAGAAACCACGTTTGGTACATACACTGAACGGCTCTGGTCTGGCGGTAGGTCGTACTCTGGTTGCTATTTTGGAGAACTATCAGCAAGCTGATGGTCGCATTGAGATCCCGGAAGCGCTGCGTAGCTACATGGGTGGCTTGACCCATATCGGCGGTTAATCTCCGTTTGCTGCATTGCAGTCATAAAAAACCCGCTACGGCGGGTTTTTTGTTGTCATCCTATTTTGTTGTCATCCTAAAACCACTTCCCCTAACAACCTCCTATAGCGGTGGTGATCGTTGTTAATCATGCCATTTTTAAAGATCACATGAATCCACGAGCAGTTTTCTGCCTTCACCGCCAGCACATGAAAAATTTCCATTCGCTGACTACCCTTAATGCAGAGAATAAGCTGCATTAGCGGGTGGTAGGGTATGAGTGAAGTTGGGCTATTATTGAGAACTGACAGCGCTGTGCTGTGTGGATTGTTGCTCGTGTTGATGTTGTTGGCCTCGGTGATTGGCTATACGGCGGGGCGATTGCGTCACAGTGAGGATGACACCAATGGTGCTACAGTACAGATAGAGACCGCTTTATTTGGCCTGCTTGGCTTATTATTGGCGTTTACCTTTGCAGCATCGGCCAGCCGCAATGAAACCCGTAAAGAGCTAATGGTTAATGCCTCCAATGCCATAGGCACTGTTTATTTGCGAACGTTTCTCTATGATCCACAAACCGGTAGCCTCTTACGTGTTCACCTGAAAGATTATCTCGATCAGCGCATTAATTATTACGATGTGGGCAGTGATGTGCCTGCCATTCGGAAAGTGCTGGTAAAAACGGATCAATTACAAAATCAATTGTGGGGGCAGGTTATGCGGGCTTCACGTCAGCCGGAAAATTACCTGGCCTCGATGCAGATGATCCCGGCGATGAATGAAATGTTCGATCTGGCCAGTAGCCGACTTTCTTACGATCGTACTCATATTCCCGATGTTTTGCTGATAGTTCTTGCCGTTCAGGCGCTGGCGGCCGCCTTTGCTAATGGCTATAACAGTTCTAAGTGTCGGCATTTTAACCTCTTTTCTTCTATTGGGTTTGCCGTGCTGACAGTGATGGTGGTGTACCTGATCTTGGATCTGGATCGGCCGCGCCGGGGGATCTTGAATCTGGATGTTCAGCAGCAATTATTTACTGAGTTAAGAAGTAAAATGGAAGCTGATGCCAAACAGGCGTTACCTTGATGGAGATTGTCGTTCTCCTTGGGGATTGGTAGGGTCTTCCACCTTGTACTAAGCAGTGCTGTATAGAGGGGATAACAATACTGTATATCCATACAGGAAAATGTAAAATTAGGCTTGCAACGGAAGCGGATAGTGCTTATCTTATACTGTATAAGCATACAGTGTTTGAGAGGCTATCATGGAACTGAGCATTTCCCGACCCGATGATCTGTTCACCTATCGCCCGGTGGCATTTTTTAATGATACAGAATCGTCGTTACTGTCCTCACCGTCATTAGTGTCTGGTGGCCGTCAGCGCCTTGATCTCAATTTGCACTGTATCAAACGTCCAGATGACACCTTTTTTGTCCGCATCAGCGGCATGTCGATGATTGATTCCGG
>JBOFCH010000168.1:0-1943 GCA_051645985.1 Plesiomonas sp.
CCCTCCACAAAAATATCCGCCCCCTGCTCCAAATTGGCATGCGCGTACGTCATTTCCCACAGGATAAAAAAATCATTTCCACTGCTAAAGGCACGGATCACGTTGACACGATGAAAGTGGGTTTGCTCTGTGATGCGAAAAAAATAGGCCTGTAAATCCTGTACCCCATAGATCTGCTGTACCGGATCGATAAACACCACATCCGGTGCATACAGATCAGGAAAATGGGTAATTTTCTCAGCAGTTAACTCGGCATAGGCTTCGCTGAATTGATCAATCATGGCTTGATGTTGCGCTAACATCACCGCTTCCTCGTCTACCAATCACCTCCAGCAAGTATAAATCATCCTCGCGGTCGCACTGTCGTGCGCTGCGGTAAATCTCGGTCACTGCACACAACGCTCATACGGTAATCGTTCTGTATTCGCGTCTGCATTCGTGTCTATATTCGCGCAGCAATAAAAAACCGCCTTAACGGCGGTTTTTTATTGTCCATCATCAATGACGCAACGTCATCTCAATTGACTTCTTTAATCGAAGAGTTGTCAGAGCCAGACGTATTCACCTGATGCGGTAAAATCAGGTTCAGTAACACGGCCACCAAAGATGCCAGACCTACGCCTGCCAGTGCAAAGCTACCAATCTTCAGCTCCAAAGAGCCAATCCCGATCGTCAGGGTAATCGCTGCGATGGCAATATTACGCGATGACCCCAGATCCACCTTCGCATCCACCAGCGTTTTCAAGCCAATAGCAGCAATCGAGCCAAACAGCAGCAACATGATCCCCCCCATGACAGGCATAGGGATGGACGTCAGCAACGCATTAAACTTACCGAAGAAGGCCAAAATGATGGCAAAAATAGCTGCCCACGTCATAGTACGGACATTAAAATTACGGGTGATCATCACCGCGCCAGTCACTTCGGCATAGGTAGTGACCGGCGGGCCACCCACTAAGCCAGCAAAACACACCCCTAGGCCATCACCAAACAGGGTACGATGCAGACCCGGTGACTTGGTATAGTCTTTCCCCGTCACGCCGCCAATTGCCATCACTCCGCCGATATGCTCAATACAAGGCGCAATCGCCACCGGCAACATAAACAGCGCCGCTGCCCAGTTCACTTCCGGCGTAATGAAGGTTGGGATCGCCAACCATGAGGCAGATTGTAGACCGCTAAAATCCACCAACCCAGCAAAAGCTGCTACGGTATAACCCACGATCACACCGGATAAAATCGGCAGTAAACGCACCCAGCCCTTACAAAATACAGCCGTGATCAGCGTCGTTGCCAATGATACCGCGGCCAGTGCCAATGCCGTATCCAGCGGGATGACCTGCTCCCCGTTGACCCGGCCCATCGCCATATTACAGGCCACCTGCGCCACAGACAGACCGATAACCATAATCACCGGGCCAATCACCACCGGTGGCAGCAGACGGTGAACAAAGCCCACCCCTTTCGAGCGAATGATACCCGCAAACAGAAAGTACATCAGGCCCGCCATGCACAGGCCGAACATGGTCGAGGGTACGCCCCACGTTTGGGTGGCATAAATGATCGGGGCGATAAAGGCAAAACTCGATCCCAGAAAGATCGGCACTTGATTACGCGTTGATAACTGAAATAACAGTGTTCCCACGCCGGCACCCAACAGGGCCATTGAAGGGTTTAACCCCGTCAACAGAGGAACGAGCACCATAGCACCGAAGGCAACAAACAGAATTTGTAACCCGGCAATACTTTGCTTTATCTGGGAGAACATGCGGATCCTTAGCAACAACAATATAAGGCAATAACGTGATTTCGCCGTCGGTTAACCGATACGGTAAATCCGGATCCTGCTTGTAAAACGGTGTGATAGGAATAAAGGATGCGAAAGGAATATCTCGATACCCGGCAATCGTTCAAACGGTGTGATCACGCATTAAACGTTACCG
>JBOFCH010000169.1:0-2824 GCA_051645985.1 Plesiomonas sp.
AGATGCAAAGCTGTCTTGTGTCTTACCGCCACAGAATGAGGCGGTAAGTGTGAACAAACATGATCAGGTGAGCGTTGTCGCTGGGGCTGCGGGATAAAAATGCCGAGATAATACCTGAGCGGTAAAAATTAGAGGTAAAAAATTTGTGACCACGGCAGATAGTAGAGGTTACCGGCAATCATCATGATCAGCGAAGCATAGGTCGCACCCATGCCACCTTTGCGCCAGCGCAGCTCACGCTCATGCAGACCAAAATAGTGTAAAATGCGGCCAATCAGCAACATGGCACCACTTAAGTGCAGCAGCCAGCCACCGGCACCGTTCATCTCCATCACAATCAGCAAAATGATCCCGATAGGGATGTATTCCACCGCATTACCATGGATCCGGATTGCGGTTTGTAGCTGATAAAATCCGCCATCACCAAAGGCTACTTTGTACTGAAACCGAAGTTTTACCACATCAAGGGAAAACTTAATCAGTAACAGCGCTCCAAGTACCGCATACAGGGCGCTAATCATCCTGATTTGCTCCAAAGATAAACACAAAGAATAAAAATATCACTCATCATAACTTTGTGTGATGAATGTGTCTTGGGCTAAATGGGATACCGCAGCATTTAGTCTCTTTCGCACAAATTGTAACATGGCGCGTGGGTTAAGAAACCACCTCTTGCATATCTCCCAAATAAGTATGATTGAGCATAAACAGGTTGACGCCCTCGGCGGGTAACGAGCGACAAAAGTGGTCGCCTTGCACCCAGTTGGCGGAAATCATACTGGAGATTGATTGAAATTGACGGGCCGTATTGATCTGGTCAAAGATGATCCGGATATTCAGGCGGCGTGCGATTTGTAAAATGCCGCGCAACAGGATTTGTTGCTTACGGTTGCGAGTCAGCTCGGTATATAGCGTACAGTCAATTTTAATGTAATCGAGCAGCACGCGCTGGAAAGCCACCAGTGACGCCGGATTGCGACCAAAGCCACCTAAGGCCAGTTTTAGCCCCATCTTATGCAGGTTAAACAACACCGCGGTCATGGCATCGCTTGGGTTATCGCCATCAATTTGCAAGGTGACCCGATCGGGATTGATATCGTAGGTTTTTAGCAGTTCCGCCAGAAGCGGCGGTAACTCAGGGTAGAGCAAGTAATTGCTGATAGGAATACACAGCGCCAAGGGTTGCTGTGGAAACTCGGTATGCCACTGCTGCAACTGTTGCAGGCTTTTGTTCAGCATCCAGTGGCTAAGGGGGCGGGTCAGAGAGCTGTTTTCGGCTAATTGCCACAATTCTCGGGTACTGACTTGGCCAAAGCGTGGGTGATACCAGCGTGGGCTAGTTTCAACCATTCGAACTTGCTGGGTACAGGTATCCAGAATAGGTTGGAAGTGCAGCGTCAACGCCTCTTGCTCCAGATCTTGGCGCAAGGTTTCTGACAAGGCCCGTAGCCGCTCGGTTTTATGCGCTTGTAGCGGACGAGTAAAGGTGACAATCCCGGTACGGTGCTGCTGACGCGCTTCGGTCAGTGCCATTTCCGCCGATTGCATCAGTGCTTCTTGCTGGCGCTGCGGATTACTGATTGCAGCGCCACAACAAAATAAGACCGAGGTACGTTGTGGCAGATAGTGGCTCATCGTCCGCAGCTTTTCCTGCAACTGGGAGGCAATTTGTTGCAGCTCGGTATCTTTGTGAACCGGTAACAGCAGGGCAAACTCATCGTTACCGGTACGAAATAGCTGGCTGTCAGCCGGACGGACTTTATTTAGGCTGTGGGCGGTCAGTCGTAATACCAGATCTCCGGTTTCAAAACCAAGACTGCCATTGATCATGCGAAACGACTCGATATCAAACAGCATCAGACCAACGCGCTGGTGGTCATAATCCAGTTGATGCAGCGTATCAAGCAATTGGGCGCGCTTAGGTAACGCGGTTACGGGGTCTTGTGTTGCGCGTTGACGCTCGATACGCAACTGACGAGCCAACAGATAAACACCGGTTACAGCGAGGATCAAAGCGATGACCAGCGTCACGCCAAGCAGACGACTGGCTAGCAGCGTATTGTCATTCCCGGTCAGTTGATAATAGCGGTAAACATGGAAAAATTGATTAACCAGTCGGTCGAGGTTAGTGGCATGCGTGTCCAGCACGTGTTGAACTTGCAGTAAATTCGGCTCACTCAGCGTGGCTTGATTAAACAGCGGCTCAAGTGTCTTAAAATCGGTGAAATAGTGGCGAATAATATTATCTGCACCGACAACCTGATCGATGGCCTGGCGCTCTTCGCCTTCTAATAAGACCGGGAAACGGCTCCACATCACTTCATAGCGCAGGTACAGCTCATCAATATCGGCCTGTTCAGAGCGGTACAGTTTGAGGGCCGACTGCATTTTTTGCTGTTCCATCTGCAACTGCATCAGTGCCCACGAGCTATTGGAGTGGGTGATCTTGAGCGATCCCACACCCAGCGTGAACAATATGATTGATAACAGGGCAAAAACAGCAAAGGCCGCTCCCAGCGCCCATAGCCATTTATTGCTTTTTAACCAGGTCATCCCAACCCTCATCTTAACCACGGTTAATCCTTAACCGCTCGGATGCTTTTTATCTGCCATGCCATTTGAGCATAGAATAAGGATTTGTGTAATACCGGATACTGATCCAACGGTAAAATTAACCACAAAGGCCCGTTGTCCCTAATTCGCATCGGTTTGCCATCTATCGCCGTTGCCAATATTGGAGCATACGGGTAGAGGTCTGCCGGAGACAGTGTGATTTGGTAACCGTTGATTGCCTGAATTTCGATACGTTGGCTATAAATACCGG
>JBOFCH010000170.1:0-1715 GCA_051645985.1 Plesiomonas sp.
CGTTTCATTACACCTTGGCAAAAGGTCGGACACGTTATTGCTGCGCGCATAAACTGGCTAACAGCGGTCAGACCGATTCGCAATTGGCCATGTGGGAAGCACCTCCGCAACCAGACGATCTGAAAAAACTGCAAGCCATGCACTCGGCATTACAGGAAGGCAATTGGAATGGCGATCGTGATAGTTGGCCCGACCCCATAGCCGACGCACTATGGCAACAAATTGCCTCTGAACGCCATCATTGCAACATGTCGCTCGCAGCCCATCGCCAATGCCCGTTTCAGCGCGCCCGCGCCGACTTGCTGACTCACGATGTGATTGTGGCTAACCACAGCCTGCTGATGGCCGATCTGGATCTGGGTGGGGGCGCTATTTTACCTGAGCCAGAAAATACGCTGTATGTGATTGATGAAGCGCACCATTTGCCAGACGTAGCCCGCGAGTTTTTTGCCGTTCAATTGCCGTTGCGACAAAGTGCGTTATGGGCAGAAAAACTCAACCAACAAAGTGGCAAGCTATTGAGTGTACTGACCACCGGTAGAGCGCAAGAGCTGGTCAACCGACTGCGTCAGAGCCTAACTGACCTGATCCCCGCATTACGTCAGCTTATGCAAATTATTGAGCATTCAGAGCAACAATTTAATCAAGACCACATCTGGCGCTTTCCTCTGGGCGAAGTCCCGGAGGGCTTTCGACCGTTATTTGAAGAGCTAAAGCTTTGCAGCCGTAAAGCCAGTCAAACGCTGGGGATTTTGCTCGATCAGGCCACCGAGTTGGTACGTAATGATGCCGCGCAAAATGCGCGCGTCGAACCCCTGCTAGCGGAGTTTTCACCTTATCTGGAGCGGATCTCGTTACTGGATCGGTGCTGGACGGCGATGAATAAAGAAGAGCATCCTTCTGCGGCACCTTTTGCCCGCTGGTTAGCACGTGATACCGAAAATCACGATATCCTAGTGGCCGCCTCGCCGCTAGAAATCGGTGGCAAACTCGATGGCCTATTATGGAGCCGCTGCGCTGGCGCGGTGCTCTGTTCAGCCACCTTGCGTGCATTAGGAAAATTTGACTATTTTTGTCGCCAAGCTGGACTAGGCAGTGCACAAGACGTGGTACATCTGGCCTTGGCATCTCCTTTTGACTACCCGAATCGTAGCCAACTGTTGATCCCCAATATCACCACCGATCCGGCAGATGAAAACTTTACTCGCATGCTGATAGAGACACTGCCGACCTATCTCAACGATCAAAGCGCTAGCTTGATTTTATTTGCCTCATATTGGCAGATGAACCAAGTTGCTGCTGGCCTGCGTGAGCAAGGCCTCAGCTTACTGGTACAAGGTGAAGCGTCGCGTGATGCACTACTCACCTTGCATAAAATGCAGTGCGATGGCGGTAAACCCAGTATTTTACTCGGCACCGGCAGTTTTTCTGAAGGTTTGGATTTACCCGGCCATTATCTGACTAACCTGATCATTACCAAGCTACCGTTTGCTGTCCCCACTTCACCACTGGAGCAGGCTTATGCCGAATACATCACGCATAAAGGGGGCAATCCGTTTTTGCAGATCACCGTGCCAGAAGCCAGCCGCAAACTGGTACAATCGGTTGGCCGCCTAATTCGAACCGAAGATGATGCCGGCCGGGTGATCCTGCTAGATAGGCGAGTAATTACTCGTCGCTACGGTAAGGCACTACTCGATGCGCTGCCTCCGTTG
>JBOFCH010000171.1:0-7742 GCA_051645985.1 Plesiomonas sp.
ACGGCGCGAGGCAGTGATCTGTTTCAACGCATGCTCACTGATAGGCAACTTGGCCTTCAGGTCATCGGGGGTCACCATCACCTGTTCGGCGCTGATGTGGACATTATTTAACGCATCTTTGTGCATGACGGCTTCATCCTTTGACTGAGTTCATCGAGTTAATACAAGGTGACAGAAATTTTGATTGTGCAAACCGGCAGCGCGAAGCTGCTCAATCCTGCGTCAGCTCACAATATCAACTGGCGTAAACTTTTCAAGCCATTTTCGTAAAGAAAACATTACCCACTGTAAAGCAAATAATCCGGTAGAATATTCAGCAGAATGATCTGCGGGATTGAGCATGGAAATTAATCATATCGAGCTAGTCTCTCTGTTGTTACAGCAGATGTGCGTGTATCTGGTGATCGCCTACCTATTAAGCCGCACGCCGCTGTTCACCCCGCTGATGCAGGTTTCTGTTCGCCTGCCACATAAGATCATCTGCTATCTGATGTTTTCCGGTTTTTGTATTCTTGGCACCTATTTCGGTTTGCAAATTCAAGATGCGATTGCCAACACCCGCGCTATCGGCGCGGTACTCGGCGGGTTATTGGGTGGCCCGGTCGTTGGATTAGCAGTTGGCTTGACAGGCGGCCTTCATCGCTACAGCTTGGGCGGCTTTACCGATCTGGCCTGCGCCATCTCAACCACCCTTGAAGGATTGCTTGGCGGGCTGGCACATCGCTATCTGGTGCGTCGCGGACACGGCGATCTGCTATTTAACACGCTGGTGGTCTTCGCCATCACCTTGCTGGCTGAAATTGTGCAGATGGCAGTAATTTTGCTGGTCGCCAAACCCTATACCGATGCCGAACGACTGGTACAGCACATCGCCCTGCCGATGGTGATCGCCAATTCCACCGGCGCAGCGATGTTTATGCGCATTATTCTCGATCGTAAGGCGATGTTTGAAAAATACTCCATCGCCTTTTCCGCCAAAGCGCTACGCATTGCCGAGCGTACGGTGGGCGTGTTGTTGCAGGGGTTAAATCAGCACACCAGCCAGCAAATCGCACAAACGATTTACGAAGAGATTGATGTCGGCGCCGTCGCGATCACCGACCGTGAGGTGTTGCTCGGATTTATTGGCATCGGCGATGACCACCATCGTCCCGGAACACCGATCACCTCGCCGCATACCATGCAGGCGATCGCCGAAAATGTGGTGGTGTATGCCGACGGCAACGAGCATCCGTATCGCTGCTCGATTGCTGCCGATTGCCCGCTCGGCTCTTCGCTGGTGATCCCACTGCGTGGTGAAGATGAACAGGTGATCGGTACTATCAAATTGTATGAACCAAAACGTAAGCTGTTCTCCTCCATCAACCGCACTTTAGGGGAAGGGATCGCCCGCCTGCTCTCCAACCAATTACTGGCCGGCCGTTTACAGCAGCAAAAACAAATGTTAGCGCAGACCGAAATCAAGCTGCTGCATGCCCAGGTTAATCCGCATTTTCTGTTTAATGCGCTGAACACCATTGCCGCCGTGATCCGGCGCAACCCACAGCAAGCCCGGGATTTGGTACAATACTTGTCTACGTTTTTCCGTAAAAATCTCAAGCGGATCAGCGGTGACGTCAGCCTGCATGACGAAATCGAACACGTCACGGCCTACCTGCAAATTGAGCTGGCACGTTTTGCCGATCGCTTGCAGGTCGATATGGCGATCCCCGCAGCGCTGTACCAGTGCCGAGTTCCCGCCTTTATCCTACAACCGATAGTGGAAAATGCCATTAAGCACGGCACCGCCCACTCGTTGGATACAGGCCGGATCCGGATCAGCGCCCACCGCAGCGAGCGCGGTCTACTGTTAGCAGTTGAGGATAATGCGGGACTGTTCAATCCAGAGCCGCGTGGTGATGGGCTGGGCATGAGTCTGGTCGATAAGCGTATCAAAGCGCGTTATGGTGACTTGTACGGCGTCAGTATCGAATGTGAGCCAGAGCGGCGCACCTGCGTCACTCTGCATCTGCCCAATCCCGAAGAGGCCGAGGAGTCTGTATGCTCAGCGTAATCATAGTGGATGACGAGCCGCTGGCACGCGCCGAACTGCGTGAGTTGTTGGCCGAAGAAAAGCCACTACAGGTGGTTGCCGAATGTGCCAATGCCATCGAGGCGATGAGCGCCATTAATCAACATCAGCCAGACATTGTCTTTCTAGATATCCAGATGCCGCGGATCAGCGGGCTGGAGATGGTCAGCATGCTGGATAAAAGCCGCATGCCACAGATTGTGTTTGTCACGGCCTTCGATGACTATGCGCTACAAGCCTTTGACGAGCAGGCGTTTGATTATCTGCTCAAACCGATTGATCCGGCGCGATTACAAAAAACGCTGCAACGCCTGTATCAGACTAATGAGCCACAATCGTTGATCCTGCCTGAGCCTGTACCACCGCTGCGCCAGATCCCTTGTCAGGGCCACCAGCGCATCTTCTTTTTACATCTGGAAGAGGTGGAATACGCCCATACCGATCTCAGTGGCGTACAAGTGGTCGCCAACGCGCAAAGTGGCTACACCCCACTGTCCCTCAAAGTATTGGAAGAGAAAACACCATTACTGCGCTGCCACCGCCAGTATCTGGTTAACCCAGAGCACATTAGTGAGCTGCAATTTACCGAAGCGGCGCAGGTCGATATTGTCACCCGCAGCGGGCATAAAATACCGGTCAGCCGTCGCTATTTGCGAACGGTAAAAGATTATTTGAATATCCCATAATATTTCGCGTGACCCAATTCACATTCGCGGCATTTAATTCTAATGCCGCGCTTATTTTGTGATAGAGATTTATTCCTCATTATTACATCCGCTCTACTACATCAGTTCTACTACATCAGCACCACTTCATACGTTTTCATACGTTCACACGCCAAAAATAATAACGATAAAATGTGAGCTAACGCATATTTATTTTTATTCTATTCGCCTTTTTCTGCTATTGCGTTTTCACTATTCCTTACCGCTTAATATCGCACCAAACCACTTAACGAATATAATTACCGCTTAAACTCAGATATTACCTCTCAGGCTAAAAGCCAAGGTATTCATCGGGATATTGATTAAAGTATGCCTACCTCTTTGTACATTCACCCTGTACATCCACCATAACAACAAGAGTGAGTCAGGTATGATCTGGTTTCTATTGTGTGTCGGCATCTTGATTGCCGGTTATTTTATTTACGGCGCAATAATCGAGAAGATCTTCAGCCCACGTCCGGAGCGTCAAACCCCGGCATTGGCGATGCAAGATGGTGTCGATTATGTCCCTATGTCTAACGCCAAAGTCTGGCTGGTACAGCTGTTAAATATCGCCGGTGTCGGCCCGATTTTTGGCCCAATCCTGGGCGCCTTGTATGGCCCCGTTGCCATGCTGTGGATTGTGTTTGGCTGCATCTTCGCCGGTGCGGTGCACGACTATTTCTCCGGGATGCTGAGCGTGCGCGCCAACGGAGCCTCAGTTCCTACCGTGGTGGGAAACCATCTGGGCACTGTCGCCAAACACTTCATGAATGCCTTCTCTATCATCTTGTTGCTGTTAGTGGGCGTGGTGTTTGTACTGAGCCCTGCCAGCTTGCTCGGGGATCTGACCAGCTGGAGTGTACCACTGTGGATTGCCATCATTTTTGGCTACTACATTCTGGCGACGGTGGTGCCGGTCGATAAGATCATTGGCCGTCTGTACCCGATTTTCGGGGGGCTGCTGCTGTTTATGTCTGCCGGTCTGCTCATTGGCCTGATGGTCAGTGACAAGCCATTCTACAGCGCGGGGATGGACGTGTTCACCAACATGCACCCAACCGAGTTGCCACTGTGGCCACTGCTGTTTATCACCATCGCTTGCGGCGCAGTATCCGGTTTCCATGCGACCCAGTCACCACTGATGGCACGCTGCATGCAAAATGAAAAACATGGCCGCTTTATTTTCTACGGCGCGATGATCGGTGAAGGCGTGATCGCCCTGATCTGGTGTACGCTGGGTCTGAGCTTCTATGAAAGCAGTGAAGCCCTGAATGCCACGCTGGCGACCGGTGGGCCGGCCAAGGTTGTGCATGAAGTCTCCACCTCATTGCTCGGCATGGTCGGTGGCGCACTGGCGGTACTGGGGGTGGTGATCCTGCCTATTACCTCCGGGGATACCGCGTTTCGCTCGGCACGTCTGATCATCGCCGACTTCCTGAAGATGCCGCAAAAAGCCATCAGCAAGCGCCTGTTGATTGCCCTGCCCATGTTTGTGCTGGGTTACATCATCACCAAAACCGATTTCGATGTGATCTGGCGTTATTTTGGCTGGGCCAACCAAACCACGGCCATGATGATGCTGTGGACCGCAGCCGCTTACCTGCTGCGTCACGGTAAATTCCACTGGATCGCCACGATCCCAGCGATGTTCATGACCGCGGTGTGCTTTACCTATCTGGCTAATGCCAAGATTGGTTTTAACCTGCCGATGGATATTTCCACCGTAATTGGCTTAGGCTCCACCGTAGCGGTAACCGTACTGTTCTTCTTGAAGATCCGCCGCTGCGAAAAAGCCATTGTGGCAGAACAAAACAGCTGATCTTTTTCTTTGCTCTCTAATTAACTCACAGCCGCCTTCGCGGCTGTGAGTATTATTAACATCGTTTTAATACACAGTGCCAATGACATCTTACGATTAATCTCATCCCCCCCTCTTATTCCATCGTCAAAAATAACATTTCATCTACAAAAACAGCGTACAAAAAGCAGCCATTCTATTTCCCCTTGAATTTTTATTTACTCAGATCAAAAAAACAGCAGATTATTTAATACTCATGATTGTTCGGTGATCATTTCCTCAGATTTGTCAGATGAAATAGACGATGATGCCCAATACGATGATGCATCGGTTCATTTACATCGATTTATTTACCATGGTTCGTTTGCATCAGTATGTTTGCATCTTTTGTCTGTCTTTTTATCTATCCATTAATTCACTTTAGTTAATGACTCAACAGGGATTGGTTTTATGATTGCTTTGCAGTTTATTGTCGTACTGCTGTGCTTATTAGTCGGTACCCGCTTTGGCGGAATGGGACTGGGTTTAATCAGCGGGATCGGCCTGTTTATTTTATCCTTCGTATTTGGGTTAATGCCGGGTGAGCCGCCGGTCAGTGTCATGCTGACCATTTTGGCCGTGATTGGCTGTGCCTCCGTATTACAAACCGCCGGTGGCCTGAATGTTTTGATGCAGTATGCCGAGCGCCTACTGCGCCGCCATCCGCAATACATCACCATTTTGGCCCCACTGACCACGTGGACGCTGACCTTCCTGTGTGGTACCGGCCACGTGGTGTACACCATGTTCCCGATCATCTCTGACATCGCGCTGAAAAAGAATATTCGCCCAGAGCGTCCGATGGCGGTTGCCTCGGTTGCCTCCCAGATGGCGATTTGCGCATCCCCCGTATCAGTAGCCGTGGTCTCATTGCTCTCGATTCTGGCTGCCAAGCAAGGTATTGGTGAGCCTATCGGTATGCTGACCCTGCTGGCTATCTCCGTACCCGCTTCCCTGTGCGGGGTTCTCGTTGCCGCCCTGTGGAGCCTGCGCCGTGGTAAAGATCTGGATAAAGACCCCGAGTTTCAGGCCAAGTTGCAAGATCCCAAGCAACGGGAATATATCTATGGCAGCACCGAAACCCTGCTGAACCAGACCTTCCCGAAAGAAGCCTATTGGGCCACCGGTATTTTCTTCGCCGCCATTGCGATCGTGGTGTTACTGGGTGCGTTTGATGGCTTGCGTCCGGAGTTTGTGCTGGAGAACGGCAAAACCAAGATGCTGTCCATGAATCTGGCGATTCAGATGATGATGCTGATTGCCGGTGCCATCATGCTGATAACCTGTAAAGTTAAACCGGGTGAGATTGCCAACGGCGCGGTGTTTAAAGCCGGTATGGTGGCGATTTTCTCGGTATTCGGGGTCGCGTGGATGAGCGATACCTTCTTCCAAGCACACATGGTGCAGCTAAAAGATGCGCTGGCTGGTGTCGTGGTCGCCCATCCGTGGACTTACGCACTGGTGCTGTTCTTGGTTTCCAAACTGGTGAACAGCCAAGCCGCGGCCCTGACCGCCATTGCTCCGATGGGTCTGGCGCTGGGCGTTGATCCAAAAATGATTGTGGCCTTCTTCCCTGCTTGTTACGGCTACTTTGTACTGCCAACCTACCCAAGTGATCTGGCTTGCATCGGTTTTGACCGCTCCGGCACCACGCGGATCGGGAAATTCATTATCAATCACAGCTTTATTATTCCGGGGCTGATTGGCGTAATTACTGCGTGTACAGTAGGCTTCTTACTGGTAGAGACCTTTTTATAACCGATCACGGTTTACCGTTACATAATGTTAAAAGCCGGTCTCCAGACCGGCTTTTTTTGCTATGTTGCTACGGTATCTTGAGGAGCAAAGTATGCGACATCGGATCTGGCTTGGATTACTGATTCTGATGCTAACCGGTTGTACTAACCGTTATATGGCCGAACAATGTCGAGCCGGCAATGCCGAGCTGATCGGACAGCGTGATGCGTTATCAGGCCGAGCCGCACGCACTCCTCAGGCCCTCGAAACTCTGTGTCAAGGACAGCATACGCCTGTCAGTTTTACCGAGTACCAGAAGGGCTTTAATCAGGCACTCACCGGAATTTGCCGTGATGACGAACTGTTTCGCTGGGGCGCGCGTGGTCTGGCCTATCCGCAAGGATGTAATACTTTGCCGGACGCACAAGGCTATCAGCAAGCATGGCAACGCGGCTGGGACTGGTGGGTTTCACAGTTAGATTGGCAACCCTTTTGGGGCTAGAGCCACTCCACCATGGGCTTTACCACGGAGTACAGCAACATGAAAATTTATCAGGCCACCGTACAGGACGCAGCCAAAGTTGCCCCTTTATATGTGCAATACCGCGAGTTCTATCAAGTTGACCCACTACCGGAACAAGCGCTGGCCTTTATGCAGGCTCGTCTGCAATTTAATCAGTCAGTGATCTTCTATGCCGTCAATGACGCCGGCGAAGCCGTCGGCTTTGCCCAGCTGTATCCGGCGTTCTGCTCACTGCAAATGAAACCTATCTGGTATCTGTACGACCTGTTTGTCACCCCAAACGCTCGTCGTCAGGGGGTTGCCGAGTCCTTACTGGAGCGCTGTAAACTGCTGGGTAACGAAACCGGCGCCGGTTTTATCATGCTGCAAACCGCCCATGACAACACCCGCGCCCAAAGCCTGTATGAAAAAGAAGGCTACATCCGCGATAACGAGTTTTATACCTACAACCTCGGGCTGTAAGCTCTTCTGCATCGCTCAGGCCAAAAAACCTTGAGCCAAAAGACAAAGGCTTTGGTTACGATACGCAAACTACAATTTGCCATCGCACCAAAGCCTTTAAATAATGCGGTTTCGTATATAGTTTAATATACCTGCTGGCGCTCACACCCTTTCGGGATCTGCTCACTGAACGACTCTATCTTGGATAAACGGTAAACACCGTCATAATCTTCCGCAAATTCGCCCTGTGGTACATCTTCCGTCACCTGCAATACCACATAAATCGGCTGGTATGGCTGATGTTTTTTCTTCATCACCTGCGCCGATAACTGGCGCAATGGCTGCAAACTGCCCTCATCCCCATTCAGCCAGAATACGCTCGGGTCATTACACGGCTGGAACGTCTCCACCCCTTCACCCCACACG
>JBOFCH010000172.1:0-19502 GCA_051645985.1 Plesiomonas sp.
GGTACAGGAAAAACCCTGGCTTTTCTGGCATCGACCTTCCACCACTTACTGACTCGCCCGGCAGCCGCTGATCGTCAGATTAACCAACCACGGGCGCTGATCATGGCACCTACCCGTGAGCTGGCGATCCAGATCCATGCGGATGCTGAAGCCTTGGCCCAGTCCACCGGCCTACGCCTTGGTCTGGCCTATGGCGGTGACGGCTACGACAAGCAGCTTAAAACGCTGGAAGCTGGGGTAGATATCCTGATCGGGACTACCGGTCGGATCATCGATTACCAGAAACAGAATATTATCAACATGGGTGCCATTCAGGTGATGGTTCTGGATGAAGCCGATCGGATGTTCGATCTCGGTTTTATTAAGGATATCCGTTATCTGCTGCGCCGCATGCCAAAACCGGATCAGCGTCTCAATATGCTGTTCTCCGCCACCTTGTCTTACCGCGTGCGTGAACTGGCTTTCGAGCATATGCACAACGCCGAGTACGTGGAAGTGGAGCCGGAGCAAAAAACCGGCCATCGGATCAAAGAAGAGCTGTTCTATCCATCGAACGCAGACAAAATGCGCCTGCTGCAAACTCTACTGGAAGAAGAGTGGCCGGATCGGTGCATTATTTTTGCCAACACCAAGCATCGCTGTGAAGACATCTGGGGTCATCTGGCCGCCGATGGTCATCGCGTCGGTTTGTTGACCGGTGATGTGGCCCAGAAAAAGCGCATGCGCATTCTGGATGACTTCACCCAAGGTAATCTGGATATTCTGGTCGCTACCGATGTGGCCGCGCGTGGTTTGCACATTCCGGCGGTTACGCATGTGTTCAACTATGATCTGCCAGACGACTGTGAAGATTACGTGCACCGGATTGGCCGTACCGGCCGTGCGGGCGCCAGCGGTAACTCCATCAGCTTTGCCTGTGAAGAGTATGCCCTGAACCTGCCGGCGATTGAGACTTACATCGAGCACAGCATTCCGGTCAGCAAATATGATCCGGATGCGCTACTGCAAGAGTTGCCGGCACCGTTCCGCTTGCACCGTCAGCCGCGGCCAAATAATGGCCGAGGCGGTAATACCCAGCGTCGCCCGGGTAACCGTGGCCCGCGTAAACGTCACCCGGCCTGAGTTTGACTCTCTTATGATGAGCGCTGTCTCGCCTTGTTATGCCGCCATCGATCTTGGCTCCAACAGCTTCCATATGCTGGTGGTGCGAGAGGTGGCGGGAACAATCCAGATCTTGGCCCGCATCAAACGTAAGGTGCGTTTGGCTGCTGGTCTGGATCAGGATAACCGTCTGTCGGCCGAAGCAATCGAGCGTGGTTGCCAGTGTCTCGCTTTGTTTGCCGAGCGGCTACAGGATATTCCATTACAGCATGTGCGAGTGGTGGCCACGGCGGCGCTGCGTAGCGCCTGTAACGCCAGTGAGTTTCTGACGCCGGCGGAGCAGATCCTCGGTCATCCCATTGAGATTATTGCTGGGGAAGAGGAAGCACGCCTGATTTATCAGGGGGTCGCCCATACCACCGGCGGGCCAGATCAACGTCTGGTGGTTGATATCGGCGGAGCCAGTACCGAGCTGATTGTCGGTGCCGGCACGCAGCCACAGCAATTGGTCAGCCTGCATATGGGCTGCGTCACTTGGCTGGAGCGTTTTTTTGCCGATCGCCGTCTGTGCGCCCCTAACTTTACTGCCGCAGAAGCCGCCGCCCGTGAGGTGCTGGCGCCGATTGCCGAGCAATATCGGACTGCGCGCTGGCAGATTTGCGTCGGTGCTTCCGGTACTGTTCAGGCGTTGCAGGAGATCATGCAAGCTCAAGGAATGGATGAACACATTACCCTGTCCAAGCTGTATCAACTGCGCGAGCAAGCTATTCAGTGCTACAAACTCGAAGAGCTGGAGATTGATGGTCTAACGCTCGATCGCGCCTTGGTGTTCCCAAGCGGTTTGTCGATTCTGATCGCCATCTTTGAAACACTGAATATCCGCGAAATGACCCTGTCGGGCGGAGCGCTACGCGAAGGTCTGATTTACGGCATGCTCGGTTGTGATGAGCAAGGCGATGTGCGAACCCGTACGATCCGCGCCTTGCAGCAGCGCTATCAGATTGATACCGAACAGGCGCTGCGCGTTTGCGATACCGCTTGGCAGCTGTTTGATCAGGTGGCCGATGACTGGCATTTGAGCCTACTCAGCCGTGAGTTGCTCGGCTATGTGGCGTTGGTGCACGAAATTGGTCTGGGGATCGATTACAAGCGCGCGCATGAGCACGCTGCCTATCTGCTGGCAAACTCCGATGTTCCCGGTTTTACCCCCGCGCAGCGTAAATTGCTGGCGGCGCTGCTGTTTAACCAGCGTGAGCAGCCGGATCTGACCCAACTGGCCGGGCAAAATGCGTTATCGGTCAGCGATGCGCTCAAGCTGTGTCGTTTACTGCGACTGGCGATCATTCTCGCCTCACGCCGCCGTGACGATACCTTGCCCATTGCCCGTTTACAGGCCGATGGCGAGCAGCTGTGTCTGTATCTGCCAGCCGGTTGGCTCAATCAGCATCCACTGCGGGCCGAAGATCTGCGCCAAGAAAGTCGTTGGATGAACAATTTACATCTGCCGCTACTACTGCCAGAAGATCCGATCCAAAACATCGCCCACTGTCAGCACCACGGATAGACACATCTCGTGTACTCCTCTTGTCATCATTAAAAAGCGGCCATCTGGCCGCTTTTTATTTACTGACGGATGAAACGCAGTATGATGCTGCGTACATTAGCCATTAGCACTGCTCGTCACGCAGCCACTGGGCCGCCCGCTTCGCAAAGTAGGTCAGAATGCCATCAGCCCCTGCCCGCTTAAAGCACAACAGGGATTCCATGATAGCGTCACGCTCTTTCAGCCAACCATTTTGGATAGCGGCCATGTGCATCGCATACTCACCGGAGACCTGATAGGCAAACGTCGGCACGCCGAACTCCTCTTTTACCCGATGCACCACATCCAGATACGGCATGCCCGGCTTAACCATCACCATGTCCGCCCCTTCTTGCAGATCCTGCGCCACTTCCTGCAATGCCTCGTTGCTGTTGGCCGGATCCATCTGGTAGGTTTTCTTGTTGCCGCCTTTGAGGTTACCGGAAGAGCCGACCGCATCACGGAACGGGCCGTAGTAGCACGAGGCATACTTGGCGGAATAGGCCATGATCTGAGTATTGACAAAGCCATTGGCTTCCAGCGCCTCGCGGATAGCGCCGATGCGGCCATCCATCATGTCACTCGGCGCTATCACATCGACACCCGCTTCGGCTTGCGCCAATGCTTGTTTGACCAACACCTCGGTGGTGATGTCATTCAGTACATAGCCCTGCTCATCGATGATGCCGTCTTGCCCATGCACGGTATACGGGTCTAATGCCACATCGGTGATAATGCCCAGCTGCGGATGACGCGCTTTTAGCGCTCGCACGGTCTGCTGTACCAGCCCGTGCGGGTTATAGGCTTCTTCGGCCAACAAGGATTTTTTATCCTGCCCCACCACCGGGAACAAGGCAATCGCCGGGATCCCAAGCGCCACCAACTCGGCGGCCTCTTCCAGCAGCAGATCCAGCGACAAACGCTCAATGCCTGGCATTGACGATACGGCTTCGCGGCGGTTTTCCCCTTCCAGTACAAACACCGGATAAATCAGATCATCCACACTCAGACGATGCTCGGCCACCAAACGACGGCTAAAATCTTGACAGCGCACCCGGCGCAGACGACGACCCGGAAATGAACCGGGGATATTGATACTCATGCTCTTTCTCCTTTCCTGTACACTCACGCCGTCAGCGGCAGCCGGAACAAAGCGGCTGCATTGCGGGTGGTTTGCCGGGCCAGTGCCTGCGGACATTCGCCGCGTAACCGTGCCACGGTGGATACAATATGCGGCAGTATGCCAGGTTCGTTGCGGCGGGATTTGGGTTTAGGTTGCAGATCCCGCGGCAGTAAATAAGGGGCGTCAGTTTCTAGCAACAAGCGGTCGGCGGGGATCCGTTGCACCTGCTGGCGCAACAGCTCGCCACGGCGTTCATCGCACAGCCAGCCGGTGACACCAATCGATAAGCCTAGCTCCAGTGCGCTATCCAGCTCCTGATCGCTACCAGTAAAGCAGTGCAAAACACCACCACACAAGTCAGCGCGGTGCTCGCGCAGCAAAGCAAAAAAGGCGTCAAAGGCATCCCGACAGTGCAGGAAAACGGGCAACCGTACCTCGGCGGCCAAGGCCAATTGCGCTGCAAAGGCAGCCAGTTGCTGCGGACGTGGGGAAAAATCACGGTTAAAGTCCAGCCCACATTCCCCTACCGCGACCACCGCGGGCGCGCGGTATAACTCACGCAAGCGCGCGGCACTGTGCTGATCCCAGGTTTTTGCATCGTGCGGATGCACCCCGGCAGTACTCCACAAGCGAGAAGGCGCTAAGGCAGTCAACGCCAGCGCCTGTTCACTGTCGGCGAGTGAGGTTCCGGTCAGTAACAGGCCTTGTAAACCGGCCTGCCAGCTGCGTGCCAGCACCGCGTCGTGATCAGCTGCAAACTGGCTGCTGGTTAAATTCACACCAATATCAAACATTCGGATCCTGTCCGGTTTAGCGTTGTAAAAAGGCCGTCATAATGACGGCCTTTTCGGTTGCGCGCATAGCGCCATGGTCAGCCTCAATGCTGAGCGTTGGCTTCTTCGTCATCCGCATCGCCTTCGGCGTCACGGCGCACGTAAAAGCGTGAGCAGAAGACGCCCAGCTCAAACAGCAAGCACATTGGGATCGCCAGCAGTGTTTGGGAGAACACATCCGGTGGCGTCAGCAGCATTGCGACCACAAACACTCCGACGATAATGTACGGGCGTTTCTGGCGCAGATCATCGGCGGTAGTCACCCCGCTCCAACATAACAGGACAATGGCGACCGGAATTTCAAATGCCAAACCGAAGGCCAAAAACAGCCCCATCACAAAATCCAAGTAGCTGTTAATGTCGGTTGCGATCGTCACCCCTTGTGGCGCCGTTTTGGTAAAGAAACCAAAAATCAGGGGGAAAACGACGTAATAGGCAAACAGCATACCTAAATAAAACAGGGCTGAGCTGGAAACCAGTAACGGCAAGATCAAACGCCGTTCATGGCGATACAAGGCCGGAGCGATAAACCCCCACACCTGATACAGCACCAACGGAGCGGCCAGAAATACCGAAACCAACAAGGTCAACTTGATGGGTGCAATAAACGGTGACGCCACTTCGGTGGCAATCATGCTGGCACCATGCGGCATCCGCTCGACCAGTGGGGCGGAAACCCACGCATAGATGTCATTCGAGAACCACACCAAGCACAAAAAAATCACCACAATACTGATGATCGCGCGCAGTAAGCGGGTTCGCAGCTCAATCAGGTGTGAGATTAAAGGCTGGGTATCTGCCACCGTCATACCTGACTCCTTTTGTTATCCGTCGGCACCGGCTCAGCAGCGGCCACCGGAGGTAGCCGCTGACCGCTTGCGCTTGAGTCGGGTACGCAGGTCTCTGGCGATGCGTGTAAACCCGCTACCAGCTGCGGATCGGCGCTCTCATCTTCTTCCTGTGCGGCCAGCTCGTCGGCAGTAGGGCTATTAGGCAACACGGAGGGCTTCGCCGCCGGGCTGACCGGATGCTCAGTTTCAGCGTCAGCGTTGGTCTGGGTCGCCGACTCGGCCAACGTGGTACTCGTGGCATACGGGCGCTGTACCGAGGCGGCCGCTTCTTTCAGCTCGCGCAGTGACGCATCGACCTCGGGAGCCAGATCCTTGAGGTTCATCTGCTCGGCTTTTTTCAGGTTCTCCTGCATCTCTTGCAGTTTCAGCTCCTGATTCAGTTCGTTCTGTACCGAGGCGGCCATCGCACGGAAAGTCCGTACCCAGCGGGACACGGTGCGCACCGCCACCGGTAAACGCTCTGGCCCCAACACAACCAGACCGATCACCGCAATCAGCACCAGCTCCCAGAAACCGATATCAAACACGGCTTACACCTGCTCTTTGTTATTCGAGTTACTCTGGCTCTTGTCGGCCGGCTCGGCGCTCTGACGCTGATCGGCGATTTTCGGGTTAAAGTCCGCATCAACGCTATTGTCTGGCTGCGCCGGCTGTTGTGGTTTCGCTTGTTCATCAGGGTTCAGGGCTTTTTTGAAATCACGCACGGCACCACCTAGGTCACCGCCGATATTGCGCAGTTTCTTGGTACCGAACAACAGCACCACGATCACCGCAATAATGAGTAATTGCCAAATACTGATACCACCCATTTCCTTTACCTCGTCGTTAACGGTATACCGCTGTTACGGTATGTTTATACAACAGTTCAATATGACGTCATGTCATCCGTAAATCAGGACTGACGTTGCCAGCCGACAATCCAGCATACAACGCCACCCAGTAACAAACCGGCCGGCCACCAAGCTATCTGATTGACCTCGACGATCACCGCAGATAATACTAGGGTTGCACCGACCGTCAGCAAATAACGCGACTGCGATCCGCGCTGATTGCGCTGATCCAGTTGCCGACTGAGCTGCATAATCTGCTGGCTCAGTTGCCGCTGCTGACGCAACGAATCGTAAACTAACTCTGGCAGCTCTGGCAGCTTTTCGGCCCAGAATGGCGCTTTTTCCTTGCAGGCTTTCCACACGGCATTCAGCCCGACCTGCTCATGCATCCAGCTTTCCAAAAATGGCTTAGCGGTGCTCCACAGATCCAACTGCGGGTACAATTGTCGCCCAAGGCCTTCCACATATAACAGCGTTTTTTGTAACAAGACCAGCTGCGGTTGTACTTCCATGTTAAAACGACGCGCGGTATTAAACAGATTGAGCAAAACATGCCCGAAAGAGATTTGATCTAACGGTTTTTCAAAAATTGGCTCACACACCGTGCGGATCGCAAACTCGAACTCTTCCACATTGGTGTCTGGTGGCACCCAACCGGAATCCACATGCAATTCGGCGACTTTACGGTAATCGCGATTGAAGAAGGCGATAAAGTTACCGGCCAAATAGCGTTTATCTTCACGGTTCAGTGAGCCGACGATGCCACAATCGATGCCGATATATTGTGGATCATCCGGGTGCTCACGGCTGACAAAGATATTACCCGGATGCATGTCCGCATGGAAAAAACTGTCGCGAAATACTTGGGTAAAAAAGACCTGTACCCCACGCTCAGCCAGCAATTTCATGTCGGTACCATTGGCTTTTAGCGCCGCCACATCGGAGACAGGAATACCGTAAATCCGCTCCATCACCAGCAAATTTTCCCGACAATAATCAGTATACATCTCGGGAACATACAGCATCCGGCTGCCACTGAAATTACGCCGCAACTGGATAGCATTAGCCGCTTCACGCATCAGATTCAGCTCATCGAGCAGAGTCTTTTCATATTCACGCACCACTTCCACCGGTCGTAAACGGCGGCCATCCGGTAGCAAATGCGGTAAGGTACGCGCCAAGCGGAACATCAACCGCACATCGGCGCGGATCACTGGCAAAATATCCGGTCGGATCACCTTGAGCACCACTTCCTGCCCATTCTCTTTGAGGCGAGCAGTGTGAACCTGAGCAATCGATGCCGACGCCAGTGCTTGCGGATTAAAATCATCAAACAGGGTTTCCAGCGGCACCCCGAGCGCCGTTTCAATCTGCCGGCGCGCCAGCTCGCCATCGAATGGTGCCACCTGATCTTGCAGCAGCGCCAACTGATCGGCTATTTGCGGCGGAAACAGATCGCGGCGCGTTGACAGCATCTGGCCTAGTTTGATCCACACCGGCCCCAGCTCTTGTAATGCCAGACGCAAGCGCATACCGAGCGGCTTTTCTGGGTGCTGATTATCTATCCAGAAAATAGCGCGCCGCCCCACACGCAGCGGCAGTGTCAGCCGGATCGGCGGCAACAGCTCATCCAACCCATAACTGAGAAAAACCTGAGTGATCCGATACAATCGACGCAGTTCGGTCGGCGTCATGAGTGTGTCTCCAGACGCTGCAAACGCCGCTCCAGATGCGTCAGCTGTGTCGCGAGCGCCTCCACCTGATCGGCAAAATACGCCATCTCCAGTGGTCCGGGAGCCAAACGCCACTCTTCGGTGACCACCTCGCCCAGATAAGCCAGATTACGCGCATGCTGACGTTGTACCCCTTGTAGCGTGCCCTGCACCAATCGGCTGACTCCGTGGGCGACCAGATCGCCGGTGTAAGGGGCTAATAGCTCGGCCGGATCCCAACCCAGAGCTTCCATGAGCGCGACAAAGTGCTGTAGCACCTGAATATCGCCCTGTACATCCAGCGCCTGCTCACGGATCAGCCGGGTCACCTGCGAGCGATCTCGCAACTCCGGCAACACCAGGATACCGGTTCGCACGCTGCAATCCGCCTCATCTTCCCAAGCGGCCAGCACATCAATCCGGGTCGAAAAGACAAACACCAGCGGTGCCGGTAACTCGCGCAGTTGCAAGGCTAAGACCTTGCCTCGCAGCCGCGGCAGTTTATTTTTCGCCTCGACATTTTTTGCCAGCAAGGCATTCAATGCCGTCTCCAGTACACCGGTCACCAAAGGGAGCAGGGGCATGATCATCCTTCTTCTGAAAAGGCCGTTAAAACTTATAACCGCGGTGCAGGGCCACAATGCCGCCAGTCAGATTGTAATAGCTGACCTGTTCAAAGCCGGCCTCTTCCATCATGCCTTTGAGCACGTCCTGCGCTGGGTGCATGCGGATAGATTCTGCCAGATAGCGGTAACTTTCACTGTCATGGGCCACCATTTCACCGATTTTCGGTAAAATGCGGAAGGAGTAGGTATCGTATACCTTACCCAGCAATTCAATGGTAGGTTTCGAGAACTCCAATACCAACAAGCGACCACCCGGTTTTAAGACTCGGAACATCGATTGTAAGGCTTTTTCTTTCTCAGTGACGTTACGCAGGCCAAATCCGATGGTAATACAATCAAAATAATTGTCTGGGAATGGCAAGGCTTCGGCGTTCGCCTGTACGTAGCTGACATTCCCCACTACCCCCAGATCGCGCAGCTTAGCGCGGCCGACCTTGAGCATGGAGTCATTAATATCGGCCAGTACCACTTCGCCACTCTCACCGACTAAACGGGAGAATTTGGCGGTTAAATCACCGGTTCCCCCCGCCAGATCCAGTACCCGCTGTCCACGGCGCACGCCACTGCAATCAATGGTAAAGCGCTTCCACAAACGGTGAATACCGAATGACATCAAGTCATTCATCAAATCGTATTTGCCGGCGACGGAATGAAACACCTCAGCCACCATCCCGGCTTTATCGTCCTTGGCTACGGTGCGAAAACCAAAGTGAGTGGTTTCCTGCAACTGATCAACCATGTCTACTGCTGCCTTTGCCTGAATGAAATATGTGCATGCCAGTGTACCGCAAGGCGCTGGCTGCCACCAACAAGGAAAGAGAAACAAACGTCGGATTAATCCGGCAATTTATCCCCCCAGTGGATTTAATCAGACCAATGGATTTAACCCATCCGAACATCAATGGATTAATTAAATGCCACAGATTGGCGATTAATTAAATAGCCCGAAAGGTGTAAAAACCCAATGCAACGAGTATCAGGGGAAAATAATGCCCACAGCAGGGAGTGAGGGATAACGCGAGCGGATCCGGCGCGGTAAATCGCCGCGTCTACCACCCCAATTAGCAGACAAAAGAAGACTATGGCCGCCCGAATGGGGAGGTCGATACGTGCAGAATGTCGTTTCTTGCCAACGGCGGCAGCACGGGCTTACGCTGCCGCGATATCAGCGCCAAACGCGGACGGGATCAGGACTTCAGTAAGTCCTGCGGATTAATACCTTCGGCGGCCATCGCGCGCAGGATCTGCTGCTTGCGCTCTTCACGCTTCTCTTCAATGACCTGTGTTACCTGATGCACCAGATCACGCAATTCTTTAATCTCGACGTGACGGGCTGCCGAGCGGATCCGCTCTGGGCTTTGATGACACAGCTCTTTCAATACGCGGCCAAACATGACTTTCTCTGGAGAATCCTCCAGCTGATTCATAATTTTGGCCATTTCAAATGTAGTGAATGACGACATAATTCTTCTTCTATAAATAATAAAAATAAGATATGCACCGGCCGGACAAATAAGCCGGAGAATTTATTACCATCATAAATGGCTGAGTATCCCACAAGACAGGGACACTGAATGAGGCCAACTGATATTTAAGCATACGCATTCTGACGAAAAAAAGCCTGCTTGAATAGCAGGCAAAGCCTCGTTGTCGTCAGTTTTTTTATTTATTTTATTCAGTAATCATTTCATCTTGTTGTTTTTCGCCTTTTTGCAGGCACCACAGCCATAATGGTAATGCCGGTAACAGCACGCTGATGGCCACCGCCAGACGTGGCTCCAACGCCCATTGCTGGATAAATGCCGCCAACAAAGCCGCACCACTCATCTGCAAACACCCCAGCAAGGCCGAAGCCGTACCGGCGCAGTGGGCAAACGGTAATAAGGCCAGCGCCGAGGCCGACCCCAACATGATGGCAAATCCGCTGCACAGTAAGGTCATCGGTACCATATAGGCAGCAGCCGATAATGGCCACCACAGCCACGATCCCAGTAGCACCAACGCGCTAAGAATAAATACCGACAAACCGGCCATCACGGTACGTACCTCGCCCAAGCGACGTACTACCCGCGGTGCGGTAAAAAAGGCCACGATATTGATCAGCGCATTGGCCCCGAACCACGCACTGAATTCCAGCTCCGACACCCCCAATTTACCCACCAGCACCATCGGAGCATAAGTGACGTAACACAAGATCCCCGTCATACCGGCCATACAAACGGCGGCATAACGTAAAAACACCGGAGAACGTAAGATCGGCTGATAACGCGACCAACGGTATAACGGCGTGCGCGATCCGGCGCTCGCCGGACGGGTTTCTGCAAAACCAAACCACACCGCCACCAGCACCAAGAGCGCAAACAGCAACATAAAGGCAAAGCAGGCTCGCCAGCCAAACTGTATGGTCAGCAGTCCGCCCAGCGTTGGGGCTAACGCGGGAATAATACACAACGCCCCATTAAGATAGGAGTACATCCGCGCGCATTCGCGGGCGGCAAAACTGTCACGCACGGCAGCAAAGGCCACGATCGAGGTTGAGCATGCGCCCACGCCCTGCCCGATGCGTGATAGCAGTAAACCGTTAAAGTCATGGGTCAGCATGCCCGCTAACGCACTGACGGCATACAAACCGATCCCAGCCAGCGCCACCGGACGGCGGCCAAAGTGATCGGTTAAAGGCCCGATCAAGATTTGTCCGATGCCGAGGCTGAACAAGAACAACCCCAAAGTCGCTTGGATCTGCTCTTGGTTAACGGCAAAGTCTTGCTGCATCAGCGGTAAGGCTGGCAGATAAATATCGATTGCCAGCGGGCTGAACATCACCAGCGCTACCAACAGGCCGATTAGTCGATGCGTATTCATTCGGTTTCCCTATTATTTTTGCCGTACCCTACCGTAAAGCGGATATGATGTGAAATGGCTTATTTTCCCGACCATTTTTCCACTGAGGAATATCTGTGAATCTGGATCGTCTCGCGCGGATCGATTTGAACCTGTTGGTGTGTCTGCATGTGCTACTGGAAGAGTGCAGTGTGTCACGGGCAGCCCAACGTCTGCACCTGTCCCAATCGGCGGTCAGTAAATCGCTGGCCCGCCTGCGCCAACTGCTGGATGATCCGCTCTTTTTCCGCACCGCCCACGGCCTCACTCCGAGCGCCCATGCTGAACAGCTGGCAGCGCCACTGCGTACCTTGCTGCACGAGTTGCACTTACTGACCCGACCACCCCATTTTGATCCGCAGCACAGCGATCGGCATTTTAATCTGGTGATGCTGGAGAGTGCCTACCAGACGCTATTGCCCAGCTTTATCAATACACTACTACAAACTGCGCCACACCTACAGTTGCACGCCCACTTGTGGACCGCGCAATCGCTACAGGGCTTGGCCGATGGCCAATTTGATCTGGCACTCACCATTCGCGAGCTGTACCCGAGTACCGATCAGCAACTCACGCAGTTGCCACCGGGGATAGCCTTTCAGACCCTATTTACCGATGAGCATGTGTGTCTGCTGCGCGCCGGGCATCCGGCCCTGCATAAACCGTGGGACTTGGAGCAATACCTGCAACTGGATCACGTACAAGCGCGCTGTGAAGGACGGGAGTGGTGGTCACTGGATTATTTGCTGGCGCAGGCGGGACGCCGACGCAGCACGCCGGTTAGTATGCCGGACTTTTTTGGCGCGATCGCCATTTGCTGTCACACCGATTTGGTGTTTACCGCGCCGCGCTGCTTTGCCGACCATGTCTGCCGTCACTATCCGCTGGTGCAGCGCCCACTGCCGCTGAACCCGTCACCGGTGGCGTATCAGATGCTGTGGCATGAACGGCACGAACAGGATGCGGGTCATCGCTGGTTACGCGATTTTCTCTCGCAGCACCTGACCCACCAGCCCGAGCCGGCGTGCTAAACGCGGCCCGGGCCAGTTACGCCACTGAGTTCACCGTACAACGTGTCAGGGTGGCCGGTCAGCGAAACACCGGCTCCCAATCTTTCCACACCGGCTGAAAACCGCGCGCGCGGATCGCCGCCGCTACCTGTGCGGTCGAGCGCGCATCATCGATGCGAAACTGCTCCAGCCGTGCATCTTGCTCGGCATAGCCGCCCGGTTGGGTGGAGGATTCGGCGCTCATGCTGGTGATCCCCAGTGGCAGCACCTGATCGCGAAACGCCGCTGACTCGCGGGTCGACAAACTCAGCTCGGCCTGCGGACTAGCAATACGACAAGCACAAATCAATTGCACCAGCTCCCGTTCGCTCATGCCGGAAAACTGCTCCCGGTTGCTACTGCACGGCCGCAAACGCGGAAACGACACCGAATAGCGGCTACGCCAGTAAGTTTGCTCCAGCAAGCGCAGATGCTGTAAGACAAACCACGCATCGGTACGCCAATCCGCCAACCCGAGTAAAGCACCTAAGCCAATTTTATTCACTCCGGCCTGCCCAAGACGATCCGGCGTCGCCAAACGCCAATCAAAATCCTGCTTTTTACCGCGCAAGTGGTGCTTGGCATATACGGCGCGCTGGTAAGTTTCCTGATACACCAACACCGCATGCAAGCCCTCCTCCACCAGCATGCGATACTCGTCTGTCGTCAACGGCTGTACTTCCAAGGACAACTGGGCAAACTGTGGGCGCAGCAATTGCAGCGCTTGGCGAAAATAAGCCGCCCCAACTTTGGTTTCCGCCTCACCAGACACCAGCAGCAGATGCTGATAACCTCGGGAGCGGATTGCGGCGCCCTCACGCACAATCTGCTCGGCCGACAGCGCCATACGCCGGATCGGTTGGTTAACCGAAAAACCGCAATACGAACACTCGTTGCTGCACAAGTTGGACAGATAGAGTGGAATATACATCTGGATCGCCTGACCAAAGCGCTGACGCGTCAAGGCATAGGCGCGCTGAGCCATTGGCTCCAGATAAGCCGCGGCCGCCGGTGACAACAACGCCTGAATATCGGCACTATCCAGCTGTGGTTTACGCAAGGCCCGCTCCACATCGGCGGCGGTTTTGCTGTATAGCGATAAGCGGATCGCCTCCCAATCCCATTGGCGCAGCGCCTCGGCAACCGGCGCCGTGTGGGATGCAGAGTCAGTCGCGGCGAATGGAATGGTTGCTGGCGAGAGAAAGGAAACCTGATTCATAGCCAAAATCCGGTTAAAGGACTGCTGGCCTGCGCCAGCACTGAATGCCCCGCAAGACCCGCCAAATAGGCTTGACGCCCAGCCTGCACCGCGAGCCGGAACGCCATCGCCATCGCCACCGGATCGGCCGCCGCCGCAATCGCAGTATTCACCAACACCGCATCGGCCCCCAGCTCCATTGCCTGCGCCGCCTGTGAGGGGGCACCAATGCCCGCATCCACAATCACCGGCACTTTCGCCTGCTCAATGATGATGCGCAAAAAAGCTTCGGTTTGTAGCCCCTGATTGGAGCCAATCGGCGCTCCCAGTGGCATCACCGCGGCGCAGCCCACCTCTTCCAAGCGTTTACACAGCACCGGATCGGCATGGCAATAGGGCAGCACCGTAAAGCCTTCCTGTACCAGTTGTTCGGCAGCGCGCAGGGTTTCCCACGGATCGGGCAACAGATATTTGGGATCTGGGTGAATTTCCAGCTTTAACCAAGACGTTCCCAGTGCTTCGCGTGCCAAATGCGCCGCTAAGATAGCTTCATCGGCATCCCGTGCGCCCGAGGTATTGGGCAACCAGCGCAATTGCGGCAAGGCACGTAGCGGCGTCAAAATATCATCTTGCCCGCCACCACTCTCTACCGGCTTAAGATCTATCCGTTTAAGTGCCATCGTAACCAACTCGCTGCCGCTGGCCTGCAAGGCTGCGGCCATCTGCGCCGGTGATGCAAACTTGCCGCTGCCGGTAAATAACCGTGAATCAAAGGTCACTCCCCCCAACTGCAAGCTATCGTTCAGCACCGAGTGAATGTGATGTTCGTCCACGGCAGCAAAGTGGGAATGATCGGTTAGATTTTGCATATCGCTCTCCTTGTCTTAGCCACCGGCGATGGCCTGAAAGACCGCCAATTGATCGCCTGCTTGCAAACGGGTATGCGCCCACTGACTGCGGGGCAAGATCTGTTGATTCAATGCAACGGCGCAGCCTTGTACTGGCAATGCCCGTTGTTGTAATAACTCGGCCACCGTTAACGCCGTGACCAACGTCTGCGGTTGTCCATTCAGCACTATCTGCATCATCCCCATCGGACTCCTCCGCCACATATTGGGCAGGCCGGATCAACGGCCGGTTGTAGGGTTTGCCACTCCCCTTGCCACAAATCACAACACACCAAGGTTGCACATTGCACCGGTAACGCCGTATCGGCGGCCATCAACAACCCCAGCCGTAATGCCTGCGTCGCCTGCCAGTGCCCGGCCAGCGCCGGTAGCGGACTGATGATCCCGAGCGTGCGGCAATTGTCCGTGGGCGCACGGTCCGCTACCGGAAACTGGCAGTGATAACAACCGCTTCCCGGAACGAAACTCATCAGCTGACCACGCCAACCCGCCACCGCCGCACTCACCAGCGGTTTGCCCGCCGCTACACAGGCGGCATTTACGGCCTGCCGGGTCGGCATATTGTCACTGCAATCGAGAACCACATCGGCCAATGGCACTTCGCGCGCTAACCAGTTGGCCTCGACCCGCACACGGTGAGTTTGCAAGCGGCCATAGGCGCGCCCATCCGAAAGTGCCGCCTGAGCGGCTCGGCTTTTGCTGTGCCCGAGATCCTGTGGCCGATACAGACTCTGACGCGGCAAATTAGACAGCTCCACCGCGTCATCATCGGCCGCCACAACCAGGCCAACCCCCGCCGCTAACAGTGCGTGAGCCGCGCTGCAACCGAGTCCACCCAACCCAATTTGCAACACGCGTAACTGCGCTAACTGCGCTTGGCCAGCCTCGCCGACGTGCTCCAACATGATCTGGCGACTAAAACGGATGAAATCCTGCTCGTTTAACATCGAACCTCCGGCTCACCCGAAACGACCACCTGCGGCTCAGTCTGCTCTAACCTCGGCCATAACGCCTGCCAGCGCTGTACGGTGGTGGCTAAATCAGCCGCCTGAGTGACCGCCCGCACCACGGCAATACTACCTACACCACAGGCCAAGACCTGCGGTGCACGCGCCATATCTATCCCACCAATGGCAACCGTCGGGATCTCGTCGACCAAGGCCTGAAACAAACGCAATCGGGCCAATCCCTGAGGACGTGAGGACATCTGCTTGGTGGGGGTCGGGAAAATATGGCCGAGCGCGATATAGCTGGGGTGCAACATCAATGCCTGTCGCAATTCGGCATAACCGTGAGTCGATACACCTAGGCGCAAACCGGCGGCGGCCAGCGCCGCCAAGTCAGCCTGCGCCAGATCTTCTTGCCCCAAATGCACGCCATAGGCGCCCTGTGCCAATGCCGCTTCCCAGTGATCGTTGATAAAAAGCTGCGCCTGATAGCGGCGGCCTAATTCCACCGCCTCGGCAATTTGTGCCGCGACCACCGCACTCATCGGCGCTTTGATACGTAATTGAAGAGTGCGCACGCCCAGTGCCAATAGACTCGCCAACAGTGCCAACGAATCCACCACCGGATAAAACCCCAATGGGGCTGACAGACATGGTGCAAAGCGATCGCGCGGGAGCGCGCATTGTCTACCCGGTATCCACGATACTAGCGGTATGGGAAAGCATGCGGCCTGAACAGGCCACACCAGCGGTGGATGTGGAGCAGTGGCCGCCTGCGTGGCAAAGGCGCCCGCGAGCAGTAGCGCATCGGCGCCATCAAATCCCAGCTGTGGCATGAACGCCCAGGCCGCCTGTAAGCAAGCCACATTGCCACGTACTGCGCGCCATTGGCGCTGCCGCGTGCCTTGCCAGTCCACCTCATCAATCCAGCCACCATCGGCCGCCCTCTGGCCAGATATTTCAGGTAACGATTGCGGCGACAGTGGCGATAAGGTTAACCCCACGTGCTCAGCGGCACACTGGATCTGTTCGGAGTAAGTCAGACTCTCAGACATCCGGCACCTCCACCGAATGCACCGGGTGGTACAGCTTCGCGCCACGAGCGCGAAACTCCTGCGCCATCTGATGCATACCGGCAGCGCTGGTTGATAACGTCCCCTCTAATGCCACATCCGACTGCGCGTGCTCCTGTGCATAGCTGCGGATATCTTGCGAGATTTTCATCGAGCAGAATTTCGGCCCGCACATCGAGCAAAAATGCGCGACTTTACCGGAAGCCTGCGGCAAGGTCGCATCATGGAAAGCCCGCGCCGTATCGGGGTCAAGCGACAGGTTAAACTGATCCTCCCAGCGAAACTCAAAGCGCGCTTTAGACAGCGCATTATCACGCCGTTGGGCGCCCGGATGGCCCTTAGCCAGATCCGCAGCATGTGCCGCTAACTTATAGGTAATGAGGCCGGTTTTAACATCGTTTTTATCCGGCAGCCCCAGATGTTCTTTCGGGGTGACATAACAGAGCATGGCGCAACCATACCAACCAATCATCGCAGCGCCGATCCCAGAGGTAATGTGATCGTAGCCCGGTGCAATATCGGTGGTCAGTGGGCCTAAGGTATAAAAAGGCGCGCCGCCGCAATGTTTGAGCTGCTCATCCATATTGGCTTTAATGAGCTGCATCGGCACATGTCCCGGCCCTTCAATCATCACCTGAACATCATATTCCCAAGCAATTTGGGTCAACGCCCCCAGTGCGTGTAACTCGGCAAACTGCGCCG
Source organism: Plesiomonas sp. (assembly GCA_051645985.1). Lineage (GTDB taxonomy): Bacteria > Pseudomonadota > Gammaproteobacteria > Enterobacterales > CAMTGL01 > Plesiomonas. The sequence continues at coordinate 17,416 of JBOFCH010000172.1, forward strand.
CATCATTGGCATCATGAATCGAGCCAGGTCGCAAACCATCACCGAGTGACAACGAAACGTCATACGCCTGACAAATCTCGCAGATCTCGCGAAAGTGGGTATACAGGAAGTTTTCCTGATGATGGGCCAGACACCATTTAGCCATGATGGAGCCACCGCGCGAGACAATGCCGGTCAAACGCTCGGCAGTCAGCGGGATATGGCTTAACAACAAACCGGCATGCAACGTAAAGTAATCCACCCCTTGCTCGGCTTGCTCCAATAAGGTATCGCGCATCACCGCCCAACTCAGATCTTCGGCCACCCCATTGACCTTCTCCAGCGCCTGATAAACCGGCACTGTACCGATTGGCACCGGACTATTACGCAAGATCCACTCACGGGTTTCATGAATACGCCGACCCGTGGAGAGATCCATCACCGTATCCGCGCCCCAGCGTGTGGCCCAGACCAGTTTTTCCACCTCCTCTTCCACCGAGGACGTCACCGAGGAGTTACCAATATTGGCGTTCACTTTCACCATAAAATGGCGGCCAATAATCATCGGCTCCGCTTCCGGATGATTGATGTTCAGCGGAATAATTGCCCGACCGGCCGCCACTTCCTGCCGCACAAACTCTGGCGTGATCTGCGCCGGGATCTGCGCGCCAAAGGCCTCCCCCGGATGCTGCTGGGCCAATACACCGTGCGCCTCTGACCAAGCAGCCATATTTTCACGCAGCGCAATATATTCCATCTCGGGCGTAATCATGCCTTGGCGCGCATAGTGCAATTGTGTTACCACTTGGCCGGACTTGGCTCGGCGGATGGGTGCACATTGGGGAAACGGTTGATCCAGTGGCTGTGCCTCCGCCTGCTGTTGACGGGTATAGCCAGAGCTAGGCTCAGTAAGCCACTCGGTATCTGCGCGCTCACTGAGCCACGCATCACGCAAGCGTGGTAAGCCACGACTGACATCCAGTGTTGCCGCCGGATCGGTATACGGCCCGGAGGTGTCATACACCATCAACGGGGGATTCGGCTCATAACGCGGTGCAGCCGGATCGCCACCGATCAGCGTTGGTGACAACTGAATCGCCCGCATGCCCACCTTGAGATCGCCGCGCTGGCCCGATAAAAAAACTTTTTCAGAATTAGGATGCGCAGATCCCTGTAAGGTAGCCAGAAACTCACGGGCAGCGGCACGTTGTTGAGATCTGGAATTTACTGCTGATTTTTCAACAGGATGAGATGACATAGCATTCCTTATACATGGGTTCAATAAGAGATGCTTGTCGAGCGCGGAAAGAAGAACGTAAAGAGGAGGGGGTCATAACAACGGCTGGATAGCTATCAGCAAAAAATGCCAAATGTGCGTCCAATCGCAACCCGTTGATCGTCAGCAACCGGTAACAACGCGCCAATAGCACGTGGATCTGGCCACTCTAACGGGATAAACCCACTCTTGTTCCCTTCGCAGGTACTAACCTGATCAGGTTCAACGGATCCCGCGTTACAACAGCGGTCTCAGCCAAACGGCACTCCGACAAGAGTCTGGAGTATAAATCAGACGCACACAGAAACAAACCATTAACATGATTTAGGCATTGGAAAAAGATAAAAGATAAAAGATAAAAGGGAAAGGGAAAGGGAAAGGGAAAGGGAAAACCAGTATGGTGCCACCGGCTATTCCATTAGCAAGACGATGCTATACGAGGGTACGTGAATGGTGTAGATGGTGTAGATGGTGTAGATGGTGTAGATGGTGTGAGATATTTCGAACAGCAGAAAGAAAAAAAGCCAGCATCGCTGCTGGCTTTTTTATCTGGCAGGGGCGGAGGGACTCGAACCCCCAACATTCGGTTTTGGAGACCGACGCTCTACCAATTGAACTACGCCCCTAAAGCTTAAAACTACCCGGCCATCAGGCTCGTGATAGTAAAAAGCCCAGCATCAGCTGGGCTTTTTGAATCAGTGGCGGTGCGGACGGGACTCGAACCCGCGACCCCCGGCGTGACAGGCCGGTATTCTAACCAACTGAACTACCGCACCACCGATTCTTTTTCCAACCCAATCAGTATAGGTTGCTAAATTTGATGCCTGGCAGT
>JBOFCH010000173.1:0-3280 GCA_051645985.1 Plesiomonas sp.
TTGCTCATCTGCTGGAAATGGGGCCGGGTAAAGTGCTGACAGGGTTGACCAAGCGTATTGTTGACAGCATGACCGCCGCCGCCGTGAATGACGCGGCTTCACTGACTGCGGCCTTAGGCGAATAATCGGCGAGTAATCAGCAAATAATCACAATAAGCATCGGGCGATAAACGCGCGAGCGATAAACGAGTAAGAGGGATACGATGAGCCTTAACGGGAAAATTGCTTTAGTGACTGGTGCCAGCCGTGGCATTGGTCGTGCGATTGCCGAAGCACTGGTTGCTCAGGGCGCTTGCGTGATTGGTACCGCCACCAGCGAAAGCGGGGCAGCAGCGATCAGCAGCTACTTAGGTGATAAGGGCAAAGGTCTGGCACTGAATGTGACTGACCCTGCATCTATTGAAGCAACATTAGATACCCTTCGTGCAGAGTTTGGCGAAGTGGATATTCTGGTGAATAATGCCGGTATTACCCGTGATAATCTGCTAATGCGCATGAAAGATGACGAATGGCAGGATATCATGGATACTAACCTGACATCCGTGTTCCGTTTGTCGAAAGCCGTTTTGCGTGCCATGATGAAAAAACGTCACGGTCGTATTATCAGTATTGGCTCAGTTGTTGGTACAATGGGTAACGCCGGACAAACTAACTATGCTGCCGCTAAAGCGGGTCTGGTTGGTTTTACTAAGTCCTTAGCCCGTGAAGTGGCGTCCCGTGGGATCACCGTTAATGCGGTGGCACCGGGCTTTATTGAAACAGACATGACCCGTGCGCTGAATGAAGATCAGCGGGCAGGTATTCTGACTCAGGTGCCGGCAGGGCGTCTGGGTGAGGCAAAAGAGATTGCATCTGTTGTGGCATTTTTGGCCTCTGACGGTGCGGCTTACATCACCGGTGAAACAATTCATGTCAACGGTGGCATGTATATGGTGTAATAAATTTGCAAATGTTTTGACTTAATACCGTGAATTTACGGTCAAATATCGTAAAATCGTGGTTTGACCAGCGTGGTATTGGTTGCAACTTTCGCGTCATTGAATACACTACGGAAACCATCGCGCTATTGAGCGAGTTTGATAGGAAAATTAAGAGTATGAGCACTATCGAAGAACGCGTTAAGAAAATCATCATTGAACAACTGGGCGTTAAAGAAGACGAAGTGAAGCCAGAAGCTTCTTTCGTTGAAGACCTGGGTGCAGATTCTCTTGACACCGTTGAACTGGTAATGGCACTGGAAGAAGAATTCGATACCGAAATTCCAGACGAAGAAGCTGAAAAGATCACTACTGTTCAGTCTGCTATCGACTATATCCAGAACAATCAGTAATCGAACACACCTAGGCGGTCAATCGACCGCCTAAGTTTTTTATACCCCGTAACAGCTTCCCCCCTTGGAGTAGCAAACGTGTCTAAACGTCGAGTCGTTGTGACCGGTATGGGCATGTTATCACCTGTCGGTAATACGGTTGAGGCTTCATGGAAAGCCCTGCTGGCCGGCCAGAGTGGCATCAGCCTGATCGAACACTTTGATACCACCGCTTTCGCAACCCGTTTTGCTGGGCTGGTAAAAGATTTTAATTGTGAAGAGTACCTGTCGCGCAAAGATGCGCGCAAAATGGATCTCTTCATTCAATACGGTATTGCTGCCGGTCTGCAAGCGCTGGATGATTCCGGCCTGACAGCTACCGAAGCCAACGCACACCGCATGGGTGTGGCCATTGGCTCCGGGATCGGTGGTCTGGGTCTGATTGAAGAAAACCACACTGCGCTGCTCAATGGCGGCCCACGTAAAATCAGCCCATTCTTCGTGCCGTCGACCATTGTCAATATGATCGCAGGTCATCTGTCCATTTTGCGTGGACTGCGTGGCCCGAACATTGCGATCTCTACCGCATGTTCTACCGGGGTGCACAATATCGGTCATGCTGCGCGCATGATTGCCTACGGTGATGCCGATGTCATGTTGGCTGGCGGTGCAGAAAAAGCCAGTACCCCAATGGGGATGGGTGGTTTTGCCGCTGCTCGTGCGCTGTCTACCCGTAACGATGCACCACAGGCAGCTAGCCGTCCGTGGGATCGTGATCGTGACGGCTTTGTGCTGGGAGACGGTGCCGGCATGATGGTGCTGGAAGAATATGAACATGCGAAAGCCCGTGACGCGAAGATTTATGCTGAGCTGGTTGGTTTTGGCATGAGTGGTGATGCTTACCACATGACGTCGCCTCCGGCTGACGGCGCTGGGGCTGCGCTGGCGATGGTTAATGCCTTGCAGGATGCAGGCGTTACGGCGGCGGATATTCAGTATGTGAATGCGCACGGTACCTCCACCCCTGCGGGTGACGTGGCGGAAACCCGCGCGGTTAAGAGTGTGTTCGGTGACTACGCACACAAAGTGATGGTCAGTTCGACCAAATCGATGACCGGTCACCTGCTCGGTGCCGCGGGCGCCGTGGAAGCCATCTTTACCGTGCTGTCCTTGCGCGATCAGGCAATTGCCCCAACCATTAACTTGGATAATCCAGATGAAGAGTGCGATCTGGACTATGTGCCGCACGAAGCGCGCCAAGCTAAAGTTGAGTATGCGCTGTGCAACTCATTCGGTTTTGGCGGTACGAATGGCTCACTGCTGTTCCGTAAAATCTGATTGACGTGATACGACGCTAAGCGACCAGCGGTCAATCGCTGAGAATAGCTGATATGATAAGACCTGATGCAGATACTGTATCAGGTCTTTTTTTGTTGATAAAACCCGTCAATGAGTGCCAGTAACCCGTCGCAGGAGGCAGTGATGATATTGATCAACGGAAATCCAGCGGAAACCATCGCCGCCACCGATCGCGGATTGGCCTATGGGGATGGCTGCTTTACCACTGGACGGGTGCGACGCGGGCGTCTGCAATTAGAGCAAGCGCATCTGGATCGCCTATGGCAGGCCTGTGAGCGTCTGTTTATTACGCCACCGGAGCGAGAGCAGCTGCAAGATGAGATCCGTCAACAGGCGAGTTTATTGCACGATGGCGTATTGAAAGTGTTGTTGACGCGCGGCAGTGGCGGACGAGGTTACAGCACACAAGGCTGTGATACGACGCTGCGCATGATCTCAACCTCCGTGTGGCCGGCGCATTATACGCGCTGGCAGCAGCAGGGCATTGTACTGGGAGAGAGTAATATTCCGCTGGCATGTCATCCATTACTGGCGGGCATTAAGCACCTGAATCGCTTGGAACAAGTGCTGATCCGGCGTCAGATTGACCAACAGGGCTGGGATGAAGCCACT
>JBOFCH010000174.1:0-12250 GCA_051645985.1 Plesiomonas sp.
TAACCTTGGGTGAACACAATGACACAAATTTACCTGATTCGTCACGGAGAAACCGAGTGGAATGCGGCACGCCGGATCCAAGGGCATACCGACAGCCCGTTGACGGCACAGGGCATGTTGCAGGCGGCGCAGGTGGGCCAATATTTGGCGGATGAGGGGATTGAAAAAATTATCAGCAGCGATCTGGGTCGAGCACAGCAGACCGCAGCCCTGATAGCCGAACAATGTCGTTGTCCGATTCGTGCTGATACGCGTTTGCGCGAAATGAATATGGGCGTACTGGAAGCTCGCTCTATGCATGAGTTGACCGCCGAAGAGCATGGCTGGCGTCAGCGTATTTTAGATGGTACGCCGCAGGGGTGTATTCCACAGGGGGAAACCCTGCATCAGGTCAGTCAGCGTATGCGCGCGGTGCTGGATGAATTTAGTTGTGCTGGCTTGGGCAAAATTGCGTTTGTCAGCCACGGCATTGCTTTGGGCAGCCTGATCGGCAGTGTCATTGGCTTGCCTCCACACGCTGAGCGGCGTTTTCGGTTACGAAATTGTTCGATTTCGGTGCTGGAGTTTCAGGACAATGACTGGCTGGCCAATGGTTGGGTGGTGGAGCGCCTTGGCGATACGCACCACCTGTTGCTGCCCGCGCTGGATGAAGTTCAGCGTTGAGGATTATTCCGGTCGACGGATCGGAATGTAGTAATCGCAGCGGATCACCCCAAAGTGGTTATGGTTGTCAGCATAACTGGGGAAGATCTCCACATCGTAACCGGCGCGACGGGTCAGTTTTAGTAGTGGCATGACGTCACAGTAAACGTGCACGATAAAGTCAGTTAACCCGCGGAATGTGCCGACATAGGTAAAGCAAGCATATTCCCCCGCCGGTACGCTGTAATCTGACAGTTTACCGTTGTCTGGCGCGTAGTCGGCATCGACGGCACTGGTGCAATAGAGCTGCTGTTCGTCATCATTGGTTTTTTTGGTTTCCCCCGAGATGAGGGCAAAGAAACGCGGCGGAATAGGGGTGTCCGGGGTGAACATGCTGCGAAACTTCTGCCAGTGTTGCAGTACGGCGCGGGGTTTCAAGGTGCCATCGCGACGGTAGGAAATTGAGTAACTGACTGTACTACCGCGTAATGGGATCTCCGGTAGTTGCACATACACCGGCTCAGGTAATTGCTGGTTGTACAAGCGTAATAACGGTGGTTGCATACCACTGCAATCCCACTCTTCGAGGCGGCGATATTGCGCGGGAGTACGATCGAATTGGGTTTTAAACGCTCGAGTAAATGTCTGTTGAGAATCAAAGCAGTAGTGCAGGGCAATATCTAAAATCGAACGGTTAGTCGAGCGTAAATCGTGAGCGGAACGAGTCAGGCGACGGGCGCGTAAATAAGCCCCCATGGCGTGTCCGGTAATGTCTTTGAACATTCGCTGTAGATGCCATTTTGAATAACCGGCGCGATTTGCAATATCATCGATTGACAGAGGCTTGCTTAGGTTTGTCTCAATCCAATGCAGCAGTTCCCGGACGATTGCCTCTTGGGCCATGACGCGCTCCTCTACTTAACTCGACATTCTGTTTATGCTGATAAATTATATCGGCTTCACGCAGGTAACTAATATTCTTTGTTTAATCAATAAAGCGACGCCGGCAGGCCAAATGTAGCCTCTTTTTTACATTGTATACCGCAAACCTCAGCACTGACCCCGTTATCATATCGGAGAAATTGTGTATTTTTGTAGATAAATACCATAAATACGTGATTGCCGTGTATTTTAACCTACGACGTACCACTCATTTCGTCTTAACGAGAGGGCATGGGTAACGGTAAATAAGAGTAAGAGATGACATGGTGAGCGGGCGGAGTATTTCGTTTATCTCGTAGCCCTTCATTGAACACGTAAACACGTAGATGTTGAGTAAACGCGTGCCGCGTGCATTGCACTAAATAATGACACAGAGATGAACGCTATGATCAAGAAACCCATTTTTCACCGTAGTTTGGCTTTGGCCCTGTTGACTGTTTCAACATGGGCATCGGCAGAGCAAATTGGCTCAGTGGATACCGTATTTAAGCTATTGGGGCCAGATCATAAAATTGTGGTGGATGCCTTTGATGATCCGGATGTGAGTGGGGTGACTTGTTACCTGAGCCGAGCGAAAACCGGTGGCATTAAAGGTGGATTGGGGCTGGCCGAGGATACCGCGGATGCGTCCATCGCCTGTCGTCAGGTGGGGCCGATCACTTTGTCGGAGCGGATCAAAAACGGCAAGGCGGATGGCGAATCAGTGTTTGAGAAACGTACCTCACTGATTTTCAAAAAATTGCAGGTGGTACGTTTTTACGATCCAAAACGGAATACCTTGGTGTATCTGACTTACTCCGATCGGGTAGTTGAAGGCTCACCGAAAAACTCACTCACCGCAGTACCGGTGATGCCGTGGCCGGGTCAGTAATTGGTGTGCTGTTGGGCACCGCTTTGGTGGGCAGTGCGTCATCGGCCAATGGGTGTAGAGGATAGCGGCAAGGCATGATGGTAAAGTTCAGGCAGTGGGGGCGCACGCTAGCAAGGATTCTGGCTGTCGGGTTCGGTCTGCTCGTCGCCCTGATTGTAGCCTACCGTTTTTTACCGGTGGCGCTGCCGAGTGTGATTGTGGAGCGTTACGTACAGGCATATGCCGCTGGGAATTTTGCCTTTACCGTGCACCATGATTGGGTCAGTAGCGATCAAATCGCCCCGGCGATGAAGTTGGCCGTCATCGCCGCGGAAGATCAGCGTTTTGTAGAGAACTTTGGTTTTGATTGGGAGGCGATCCGTAAGGCCATGCAGCATAACGAGCGCAGGCGAACGGTGCGTGGTGGCTCGACCATTACCCAGCAAACGGCCAAAAATGTTTTTCTATGGAGCGATCGTTCTTGGCTGCGTAAAGGGCTAGAAGCGGGGATCACCGTGCTGCTGGAAAGCTTATGGAGCAAAGATAGAATACTGACGGTTTATTTGAATAGTATCGAGTTTGGCCCCGGTATTTTTGGTGTGGAGGCTGCCGCGCATTACTATTTTCATAAACCGGCCCGTCGCCTGAGTAGCCGTGAGGCCGCCTTGCTGGCGGCAGTCTTGCCGAACCCCATCCGCTATAAGGTACAAGCCCCCTCGGGCTATGTGGTTCACCGTCAGCAATGGATTTTGCGCCAGATGCGTCAGCTCGGCGGTACGGCGATGTTGACCGATTTATAATTTGATGGCTGTTACCCAAAGTGTACAGTCCGCCTGCCGCTGATGCAGTGCATAAAATTTCATCAATATGCTATTCGTGCTGGCTGGCTTTTGTTACCTTAGCGCTCTTGTATACCGAGTAAGGCCAACACAGGGTTGCCGGTACCGAGTAGCAATAACAGGTTGTCGCGGCTTGCGTTCATGGGCCGTGGTTGTGCGAAACTTTGTCGATCCCGTATCGGATGGTTTTACAGTCGGATGAAAGGTAAAAAACGTTTACTGCTGGGCACGACCGCCTCGTTATTGGCGGTGGGCGCGTGGCAGTGGCCGGTCGATGTGCCGGATGACAGTGTGGTACTACAATATCAGCCGACGACCGCCGCGGTGACTCAACGTTGCGGTAGCGAGTCCGATCATGGTCAGTATTTGAATGCTGACTCATTGAAAATTCTGGTCTGGAATATTTACAAGCAGCAGCGCAGTGACTGGTTACAGGCCTTATCGGAGTTTGCCCACGGCTCGCAGCTGGTATTACTGCAAGAAGCGCAAGCCTCACCAGAGCTGCTGCGTTATGCCACGCACCGCTATCCGGCGGTGGCTCAAGTGGCGGCATTCTCTATTCGTGAACAGATGGCGGGCGTGATGACGCTCTCTTCGGCTGATGCCGAATACTATTGCCCTCTGCGCGAATGGGAGCCATGGCTGCAACTGCCTAAATCCTCTTTGGTCAGTGTGTATGCCTTGAATAATGGTCAGTCATTGATGGTGGTGAATGTGCACGCGGTGAACTTTACCATGGGGGTACAGGCCTACCGTCAGCAATTACATCAGGTGATGGCACAAATTGCGCTGCATCAAGGGCCGGTTGTCCTAGCCGGTGATTTTAACAGCTGGAGCACCACGCGGCTGGCGTTGTTACGTCATATGGCTGCGGGCGCCGGTTTGCATGAAGTGGTCTTTCCGCATGATCAGCGTAAGCAGGCATTCGGTTATCCGTTGGATCATGTTTTTTACCGTGGACTTAAGATAGAAGAGGCCTCGGTGCTGAATACCGATGCCTCCGATCATAATCCTCTGGCCGTGACTTTTCGCCTTCCGGCGCATCGGGATACGGCGATCCAGCAGGCGGCGGTGCGCTCAGTGGGTAACCCGTCGACGCTTAAGCCAGCAACACCGACATCAGGACCGAAATCTAAACCGGCACCGCAGGCCATGCGGCCATAAGTTTGATTCTAGCTTCGCAATAACTTGCCTTGCACGAACGCGCGCGAGAAAGAAAAAGGCAGCCCATGGACTGCCTTTTTAGTCGGTAACACGTTGAGTGCCATCTTATATACTGCGGCGCTACGCCGTGGTTTATGTCGAGGTCAATGCTGGCTAAACACGCAGCGTTTAGCTCTTCACCTTCACGGTTAATACCGTACCTGGCTTGAGTACGCTCTTGCGGCTCAAGTCATTCCAGCGCACCAAGTCATCCACGGCTACGCCGTGACGCTGAGCGATGCTATACAGGGAATCCCCCTTACGCGCACGGTAGGCAATTTCTGTTGGTACATCGCCTGTCAGCTTCAACGTTTGTCCCGGCTTGAGACGGCTGCTGACGCTGATCCGATTGAGCTTGGCTAACTCGCTGCTACTCATGTTATGCCGACGAGCAATGGTGGACAGACTATCCCCGGAGCGAACCTTGTAGCTACGGGAGGTCAGGCTGCTTTTCGCCACACGGCTATCATCGCCATTCTGGGCGCTACCACGAGTACCGCTACGGTTGTTCTTCGCCAGATACTCGCTTTGTGACAGCGGCAATAAAATATATTGACCGCGACGGATCCCCGCACCGTTTAGCTCATTAATCTGCTTGATGTCCAGTGCGGAAATGTCATAGCGACGTGCCAGCAGATCCAGACTTTCACCCGCCTGTACCTTATGGCGCACAACACGCACGGTTAAATCATCGCCGTTTTCGCGCAAAGCTTGCTTGAACAGCTTGGCTTTTTGCTTGGGCAGCATCAGATAATGTGGGCCGGTTGGGGCCGTTGCCAGGGTTTTGTAAGCCGGGTTCAGCGCCTGTAACTCCGACACTGACATGCCCGCAACTTGGGCGGCGGTGTTTAAGTCAAATTGCTGACCCACATTCACCCGTGCTAGTGCTGTAGACTTATCGATATGCGGCAGATTCAGCGCATAACGATCGGCATTGCGGATAATCTCGCTGAGAGCCAGCACTTTGGGCACATACAACGCCGTTTCCCGCGGCAGGTTCAGTGACCAGTAATCCGTCGGCTTACCGCGGGCGCGGTTGGCGTTAATGGCTCTTTGGATCCGGCCTTCGCCTGCATTGTAGGCGGCCATGGTCATCATCCAATCGCCATCAAACATGGTGTTGAGGCGTTGCAACAGATCCAGCGCTGCGCGGGTTGAGGCGCCGATATCGCGGCGTCCGTCATACCACCAGTTTTGGTCTAAACCATAACGGCGGCCGGTTGCCGGGGTGATTTGCCATAATCCGGCGGCATTAGCGCTGGATAAGGCGTTCGGATCAAAAGCACTCTCCACCATGGGTAACAACGCGACTTCCATCGGCATATTACGCTTTTTCACTTCCTCTACTATCCAGTACAGGTAAGGTTCAGAGCGTTCGGCCACACGTTGGAGATGACTCTTATTACGCAAGTAGCGTGATTTTTGACTGCGGATCCGTTCGTTGTTCGGTACATCCAGTTTCAGTTCGTTGCCAATGAAGTCCCACACATTTTGCTGTGCGAGCTGCTCATTGGCCCATCGCGACGATGACGGATCAGCGTCGTCACGAACTGATGACTCCTGCGTGCTAGGGTACGGCGTCGACGCGTGATTCGGCGCCTGACAGCCGGCCAGCAACACGGAGGCGAATATCAGTGCTCGTGCCTTCATGTTATTCCGGTCGGTTGTTGCTTAAAAGATGTGCAATAATACTTATCTGACTACCGGCTGACAACCTTAAGGCTTAAAACTGGTCTTTTAGCGCACGCAATTGTGCAAAAACTGAGCTTTTGGATGGATTTTTACGCGCATTTTGCAAGGCGTTTCGCAATGTTGGCGTCTGGCAACGTAAAAAAGGATTAAGCGCTTTCTCTCGTCGCAGGGTCGACGGCAGGGTGGGTAACTGCTGATGACGCAGAGCGGCCACATCCTGGGCATAGTCGGCTAAAGCGGCATTGTCCGGCTCTACGTGACAGGCAAAACGCAAATTGGCCGCGGTATATTCGTGGGCCGCGCACACCAATGTTTCATCCGGTAACTGGCTTAGGCGCTGTAATGAATCCTGCATCTGCTCGGCACTGCCTTCAAACAGACGACCGCAGCCGATGGAAAACAGCGTATCGCCACAAAATAAAATGCCGTCGGCGTAATAACAGACATGACCCAGAGTGTGGCCCGGGGTTGCAATCACGTGCCACTGTTGCTGAGCGCTTGGTAGGGTCACCGTGTCTTCGCCGTGGACAATCTGGGTAGGCTGTACTGCAACCGTTTCTTGCGGCCCGATCACCAAGACGTCAGGATAATGACGACGCAGCTCTTCCACACCGGCGGTGTGATCGCCATGATGGTGAGTGAGTAAAATGGTATGCAACTGCAAGTGATGCTGCGCTAGCGCTTGCAGTACCGGCTCGGCGGCACCTGGGTCAACTACCACGGCGTGTTGTTGATCGCGGCAAAACAGCCAGATGTAATTATCGGTCAAGGCAGGTATGCTGAGTAACATGGCTTAGGCTCTCTCCGTTGGCTTTCTGGTTACGAGGATCATAGAGTGATTCGTCCGGCTCGTACATCCCGTGTTATTTTGCCCCCACTGGGCTGGTCAATGATCCCGAAAGGGGAGCGTTACCGTGAATTGCTGCATCAGAAACTGGCTCCATGGTGGGGCAAGATGTTTGGCTTTCACTTGCTGAAACTCGGGGCGCTCAGCGCCGATTTGGACAGCTCGCTCTCACCCATTCAGCATCATGTGGCCGTGGCGGCTGAAGGGCCACAGCTCAGTGTGTTGGCCGATCCTGATTGTCTGCCTTTTACTAACAAGGCGTTTGATGCCGCCTTACTGGCTTTTACATTGGATTATGCCAGCGATCCTCATGCCGTGTTGCGTGAGGTCGATCGCGTGCTGGTGGATGATGGGTATCTGATTTTAATTGATTGTAACCCGTTTAGTCTGGCGGGTGTCGGGCGCTGCGTTCCGCTGCTGCGCCGACGTTTTCCGTATCAGTGCCGGATGTTTGCCCCTTTTCGGATCACTGACTGGTTGCACTTGCTGAATTATGAAGTGATCCATGTTGAAGCGATGTTACCGTTTCCGGCCCGTGCCAGTTCACGGCGGCTGGCAGGATTTTGTGATTGTCATCTGCCGGTATTTAGCAGTTGGCGTTTGCTGGTGGCCCGAAAGAGGACAATCCCACTGATCCTGACCGGCTCCAAGCGGGCATTAAACAACCCGCGCATGATGTATCCGGTCAGTGCCTGCCGGCAGGTTAATTCTCCGGCTGATAGCCGGTGTCATCCTGAGTAGGGTTTTCGGCCGCGCTGCGGGCTAGCTGATCACACAGCTCGTTTTCCCGATGTCCGGCGTGGCCTTTTACCCAATGCCAGGCTACGTCATGACGAGCTGCGGCCAGATCTAAGCGTTGCCACAAGTCGGCATTTTTTACCGGTTGCTTGGCGGCCGTCTTCCAGCCACGTTTTTTCCAGTTATGGATCCAGCTGGTGATCCCTTGGCGGACATACTGGCTGTCGGTGGTTAAATCCACATGGCATGGCTCAGTCAGGGATTCCAAGCCGACGATAGCCGCTAGCAATTCCATACGGTTGTTGGTCGTGAGATGAAAGCCGCCACTGAGCTGTTTTTCATGCTGGCGATAACGCAGTACGATACCGTAACCACCGGGGCCGGGGTTGCCGAGGCAGGAGCCATCCGTAAACAGGGCTATCTGTTTTTGCATCTTGGTTAAACCCGTTATTATTTTCTAAACCCAAAGTCTGACATAAATACCGCTATGAGCACAGATTCAAACCGTATTGTTGTACTGGATACCGAAACCACCGGTATGAACAAATTGGGCGTGCACTATGAAGGGCACAAGATCATCGAGATCGGGGCGGTGGAAATTGTTAACCGCCGCCTGACTGGCCGTCATTTTCATGTCTACATCAAACCTGACCGGTTGGTCGATCCCGAAGCCATTGCGGTACACGGGATCACCGATGAGTTCTTGCAGGATAAACCGGATTTTGCCGCCGTTGCCGATGAGTTTATCAACTTTATCCGTGGTGCCGAGCTGGTTATCCATAATGCGCCGTTCGATATCGGCTTTATGGATTATGAATTTGGCCTATTAAAACGCGGTCTGCCGAAAACCGACACTTTTTGTCGCATCACCGATACCTTGGCGATGGCGCGCAAGATCTTCCCCGGTAAGCGTAATAACCTCGATGCGTTGTGTGATCGCTATGGCATAGATAATAGCCATCGTACACTGCACGGGGCATTACTCGATGCCGAGATCTTGGCCGATGTCTATCTGCTGATGACGGGCGGTCAGACCTCGCTGGCCTTTAACAGCGAAAGTGACGGGCATGGTTCAGACAGTCAAAATCATGCGCAGCGCAGCATCGTGCCACAATTGGCGCTAAAGGTTGTCCATGCCTCAGCCGATGAATTAGAAGCGCATGAATCCCGTCTGGATCTGGTTCAGAAAAAAGGGGGAGCATGCCTTTGGCGCACCTAATTCGGCGCGCTTAATCATCGGAATCGATCAGTAACGCGGTAGCGAGGAGCGGGCATGCACAACGGGCTGGATAACGGCAGATCAACAACAGCGTGCTGGATGTGCGGTGGCAAACTGATCGGGATGTTATCGTTGTGGTTGGGATTGACCGTATCGGGCCTCGCGCTAGCTGATGCCCCGGCACAGGCGAAGAGCACACCAGAGGCGACAGCACCAGACCGAATTACGGTCGAGCATGATGCGATCTTTGCTAACCGTTTTCGCCTCGACCGACCGGTGCAATGGCTGACGCTGCTGATTAGCCGCGTGGATAACCAAGAGCCGCTGGTATTGGTACAACCGGATGGCAGTAAGCTGTATGCGCGGATGGATAGCCCGGATATACACTGGTGGCGATCGCCGACGCTGGAAATTGTGACCATCAATCATCCGATGCAAGGCCCGTGGCAAGTGTCAGCGCCGGAAGGTACGGTATCTACGTTTATCGGCGTGCCGGACATGCAGCTGAGCGCGGACAGTATGCCGGTGCCGTTGTACCAACATGAGCAGCTGAAACTAACGGCGCGTGTGTTGGTGAACAATCAGCCCTTGGTGCGTACCGATATTTTGCAGCATCTACAACTACAGGCGGAATTCGTACCGGTGAATACCGGCCATACCTTGCAAGCGGGGCAGGAGACGGTACGGGCTGGACGTCCGGCGATTGCCGCTGGTGAGTTGCGTGATGATGGCAACAATCTCGATGCCAAGGCTGGCGATGGCATTTTTACCATGCAGCTGCCGGTAAATACCGCGCCCGGTAATTATGTGCTGACCATCAAAACCGCAGAGGGTATTTATCTGCCGGCTTTTCGTGAACAAGTGACGGTACAGCCGATGCCGTTGCAGGCGCAGTTTGTACAAGGACGCACCGCCAATCAAAATCATCGTTTGGAAGTCAGCAGTGATCCCAAGCGTATCGTACCCGGTTCTTTGTTAGTTCGTGTTGACGAACAGATCCCCGGTGATTTGAGCGCCGAATATCAAGCGCAAGCCCCAGCAGGAGGCAATAGCCTGAGCGTAGAGATCCCACAGCGTGATTTTATCGGCAACTATAGCCTAAGTGCGTGGATTTATGCCCAGCAAGTCGGGGATCGCCCCTTATCGTTGTTACTGCCGGAGCAGCGCTTTATGGTGGTGACCAGTCAGCAGCAAACTCAGCAATTACTGGATCAGCTGGCACAACAAAAGCAGCAACAGGCATTGACCGAACAGGCGCAGGCTGAGTTAGCCTCCGCCACGCAAGCGGCTCGGACGCAGGGATCACACCGTTTGCAACTGGTGCTGCTGAGCGCGGTACTGCTGGCTGCACTGATCGCGGCGATAGTGTGGGGCGGTGTTGCTGCGCGCCGTGCGCATCAACGCCGTCAGGCGCTGAAGGTATTGAAGTATCAGCAGGCGAGTAGCCAGAAAGTCGGTCAGCGTGATTTGTCCGGTTCGCATTGAGGCCAAAAATCAAAAGGATCAGCGCCATGGGATTGAGTCGTAATGGCTTCTATCATGCTAGTTCAATGTAGTACTTCGTGTGGTGGTGTAGAGCAAATCGTCGCTAGCTGCTGAAAATAGAGCGCTTTGCCGGTTTTTTATGCGAATGAAGAGAAAAATACACATTTTGTGTAAAAGGCTATTGACTCATTTCAGGATGAACCCTATTATTCGCCCCGCTTGCGACGGCAAGTATTGAGCGGTGCGGTAGTTCAGTTGGTTAGAATACCGGCCTGTCACGCCGGGGGTCGCGGGTTCGAGTCCCGTCCGCACCGCCACTTAATTTTGTGAATGATGTTGCTGAATATCGTTGAATAGGTATTATCAGGAACATGGTTCAAAGCAACAAATGCTTTAAAAGTACGCTTTAAAAGCGAAAGCTTGCACAGTTTCGCGGTGCGGTAGTTCAGTTGGTTAGAATACCGGCCTGTCACGCCGGGGGTCGCGGGTTCGAGTCCCGTCCGCTCCGCCACTTTATCAACCCAGACAGCTTGCTGTCTGGGTTTTTTCTTGCCTGTGATCTGGCGCGAAGGCCGGATTTCTGTCTTCTGTCTTCTGTCTTCTGTCTTCTGTCTTCTGTCTTCTGTCTTATTATTTCGTATAGCTAACATACAGCAGGTGCGGATGTGCCTGTGGTGGTGGATGTCCCGCGCGTTTGGCCCAGCATGGTGCCGGCAAACGGGGCCAACTTAGCCCTTGTTGTAATGCGGACAACTGGGTCAGACGAAAGTGAAATCCGGTGGTATTGGGTTTGATGA
This sequence comes from Plesiomonas sp., assembly GCA_051645985.1. Lineage (GTDB taxonomy): Bacteria > Pseudomonadota > Gammaproteobacteria > Enterobacterales > CAMTGL01 > Plesiomonas. The sequence goes on from JBOFCH010000174.1 coordinate 11,255, forward strand.
TGGCTCGGGGGAGCTGAATGGCATCACCCAGTTCAAATAGCCAGTACTGTTGTTCGCCGATGGCGGGTGGCGTATGGCTACCGGTCTGCTCGCAACTTAAATTTTCGCGGGCAGTAAGGCGAATGCTGAGTACCGGGTAGACGTAGAACGCTTTTTGCACAGCCGGATCGCTAACGGGGACAGCAACCGCGCAGTAGCGGATCTGAGCCATCTGATGGGTAAACACCCCTTGTCGACGGCTGGTGCTCACGGGCATGTGATACCAGCGGGCGCGCCCTTCGCGAAATGCAGTGGCATAACGCGGATCACGCCGATGGACGGAGCTGACGATCAGGGTCAGCTCTGGGTTGGCTGAGCCGCTTCGTTGGGCATGACGGTAACAGGTATGTTCGGTTCGAGTTGGCTCCGTGCGCGCGGTTGGCGGGCATGGTGCTAGGGTTATCACTGGGGCGGCTGTCTGCATGATCGCATCCTTTTGATCTTATTCTGACGTCTGACAACAATAACTAACCGGCGGCAATTAACCGACGGTAACCAACCGGTGGCGGGATGGGCGATGCTCCGTTCGGTATCCTGCTCTAAGTGTAGCGTGGGAAGCGAACGTGAGAGAACGTGGCGCAAAATAATGGAGTAAACGGCGATCTGGCTCGCTTTTTTCAGCATGCAAAACGGGCTGTCTAGACAGCCCGTTTTGTGAGGGGGAGCGCTATTGGCTGGCGGTATTTATGCTGAGCGGTATAGCACGCGTTCCGGTGAGACAGACTCAGTGGCCGCTAAGCTGGTTGGATCAAAGTCATCGACGTTAATACTGCGCAGTCGCCCTTGTTCGGCGCGGATCAGCAATTGGGCTTCTTGCTCTTGGATAATGCCGGCTTCCAGCGCACGCGCCGCCAGCTTATCCAGTCCGGTAAAGGGCTGGGCGCTACCCATGTGCTGGCAAATTTTACGAAACAGCGGTTCGGCGAGCAGGATATCTTGCAGCGCGGCCTCCAGTTG
>JBOFCH010000175.1:0-3616 GCA_051645985.1 Plesiomonas sp.
AATGACATATCTTTCGTTTTCGGTGAGTTGTAGGTATTTCATGACGTTTCACTTCTTGGCGGGAGCGAAACAGAAGAGATACCACAACTCACCATCTTCATCATCAGCAGTGTTGTTGCACTTACTATATGAATGCAGCTACTAGCCGAACAATATGCTAAAGGACGCACGATTTTCACCGTGGGTGATGTGCGCGAACTGCTGGGTGAGACCATCAGCGACGAAGCAGCGCAGGCGTTGGATTATTGATTCGATCACTTACGTAGGCTGCGCACAATAAATTGGAATAAATAGAGCATCATAATGCTAAATATAAAACATGGAGCACTTTGGCTGACACTGTGTATCGCAGGATGCAGCTCTCAGGTATCGTCATTGAATGATCAACAATTATTGGAGTATGCCCAGCAAGGTCGGGGTAGCGCCCAGTACGAGCTAGCTAATCGTCTAGCGAGGCAAAAGAGTCCAAATTACAGTGGCGCGATGCATTGGATGAAACAGGTGGCGGGTGGCGGTGTTATGGCCGCCAATACTTCGACACAAAGCGAAGCCGCGGCACAAGTGGCTCAGTGGTACGAGCGAGGTCTCGGTGAGCCGAAAGATCCGGTTAAAGCGCGGGAGTGGTGGCAAAAGTCGGCTCGTCTTGGCAATGCCGAGGCGGCATGGCACTTGGCACAGCTATGCCAAGTAAAAAATAACGGTAAGTTGGTGGCTGAGTGTATTGATAGCTTAGAGCAGGCCGCCAAAGGGAATGTGACTGCTGCGCAGCGAGAGCTGGCTTTTTGGTATAGCCAAAAACCGGATGCCTCCGCAGAGGCTATGCTCTGGCTCACCAAGTCGGCGCAAGCGGGCGATCGCAGCGCGCAGTCAGCGCTGGCCAGTTTTTATGCACAAGGGCGGGGTGTTCCCCGTAGTCTGACCACGGCTGAGCGATGGTATGCCAAAGCAGCGGCGCAAAATGAACCGCAAGCACTGCTCTGGATGGCAGAACATAGCGAAGGTAAAACAGCCATTGCATGGTATCAAAAGGCCGCAGAGGCAAGCTCTGCACCGGCGCAGCTTTGGCTGGCCAATGCATATCGCTCTGGCAATCTGTTACCAGCAGATCCTGTGTTAGCGCGTGACTGGTTGATGAAAGCGGTTAAAAATGGTTCGCATGAAGCGGAATATCTGTTTGCTTTACAACAAACCGATCCGACAGCGCGTGGACATTATCTGACGTTAGCCGCGGATGGTGGATTGGCTAAGGCGCAAGTGGCGTTAGGACGAGCCAATTTGCAGGCTCAAGAGTTTACTAATGCGAGAAGTTGGTTCGCCAAGGCCGCTAAGCAAGGGGATGTTGACGGGCGCTTGGCCTACGGTGAAATGTTGCGAGCAGGTCAAGGCGGTGAGCATGATTATCACGGTGCTTATCAGCAATACCGTTATGCCGCGCAGCAAGGCAACCGCATGGCGCAATACCGTATGGGGATGATGCGCGAAGAAGGGCTGGGTGGGCCACGTAACCGCTTGCATGCCTATGCGTGGTTCTCGTTGGCGGCAACCGAAGGCATGTCCGATGCGATGCAGGCACGCGAGGCGTTGGAGGGCATGATGACGCCAGATGAGATCAAACGGGCGCAGAAGTTGTCGCAATACTGGTTCAAACAGCAAAATGCCACTTAACGCTGAGCAACCTAGAGCCAATAGTTTAAAGTCAATAAGTTAAAGCCAATAACGTTACGTCAGTGACTGCAACATGTCTTAATTGATGTGATGCAAAAAAGGGGATCGCCATTGTTGGCTTTTCCCCTTTTTTCTTTGCCATGTATTGCTGAACGCATGGCAACAGCATTTTGCGGATTAATATTAATCATATCGTCATAATCGAATGATAGCGTGGCTAACGAAGTTTTTTTACCGTTATGGCCGGTTAAGCAATGTCCAATTCAGTCGCATCTACGACGACGTCGCAATTATTTCTGATCTTTTTACGTCTTGGCTTGACCTCATTTGGCGGGCCAGTGGCGCATCTTGGCTATTTTCACCATGAGTTTGTGGCCAGACGCGGCTGGTTAACTGAATACGAATACGCTGATTTAGTGGCGTTGTGCCAATGTTTGCCGGGGCCAGCCAGTAGCCAGTTTGGTATGGCGTTGGGGTTTCGCCGTGGGGGCTATTTCGGCGCACTGGCCGCATGGTTAGGGTTTACGCTGCCTTCTGCGCTACTGATGATAGGGGCAGCATGGGGCATCGTACAATATGGCTTTTCTCCTTCCGGTTTTTTAATGAGTGCGTTGAAATTGGCGGCAGTTGCCGTGGTCGCGCATGCGGTCTGGAATATGGGATGGCAACTGTGCCGCACGCCGGGAACGTTGCTATTGGCCATCGTGGCGATGGTGGCCGCGCTGTTATTGCCTGATGCGAGGATGCAGTTAGCATTGATTGCTGGTGGTGCGCTAGTGGGGGGAGCGGGGTTATCACCGGTAACTCTCGGCCAGCGTACTGAGCTGTTGCCAACCGTGCAACATACTGGTTTGTTTGCGATGTCCTCGCGTCAGGGGATCGGGCTATTACTGCTATTTTTTACCGTGTTGTTATTACTGCCGGTATTGGTGATGTTTATCTCATCGCCCGCATTGTCATTATCGGCCGCCATGTATCGGGCGGGTGCGTTGGTGTTCGGTGGTGGGCATGTGGTGTTACCGTTGTTAGAAACCGAGTTTGTTCAGCCGATGGGTAGTATGTCCGCCGATCATTTTCTGGCTGGTTATGCACTGGCGCAGGTGATCCCCGGCCCATTGTTTACGTTTGCAGCCTATCTGGGGATGAGTGACATCGGGCTGATGGGGGCGCTACTGGCAACGGTCATGATTTTTTTACCGGCATTTTTACTGGTATTGGGCGCGTTGCCTTTTTGGAGTGCGTTTTGTGCTCGCCCGCGTTATCGCGCCGTTTTAACGGGGATCAATGCTGCCGTAGTGGGGATCCTGGCCGCCGCGTTATATCAACCGGTCGCGACCAGCGCTATTCATCGTCCATCCGATTTACTGATTGCGGTGTTGGGATGGTTAGCGTTGCAAAAACTGCGCTGGTCACCCCTTAAGGTGATTGCCTTAACGCTGGTTTTGTATGGGTTATTGGGTGCAGTTTTGTGAGTTAGACTGGCTTTATGGGGAAGAGCTGAAAGGTTTCATTTACACCGTGTGCGGTATGTGACGGTTTTGGTCGAACTGGGAAAGCACATGCGATACCCTGCCGACGGTTGATTATGTGTCAACGTTATTTATAGTTGTTTATTTATAAAGAACACCCTTTATGTTTTGCGTTTTGTATTATCCCGCCGCGGATTGCGGCGGTTTTTTTTACCTTCCGCTGGGCTTAATGGGTATCCGCTTTTCCGGCTGCATCCGCTAGACGTGCTAACTGTTTATCCCACCAACGTGGCGCTTTGTTCGCATCTTCAGCTTGTTCTTTACGCCGAATGGCATTTCGTACCAACATCGCGCCTACCCAGCGAAAAGGCTCTGGAGGGAAATAGCCGCGTGACCCACCGTTTAGCGCACAGCGCGTCCAAGCATTATCTTCCCCACAGGCGAGCGCGGAGAGTATGTGTCCTCCGATCCAACTTTGAGTA
>JBOFCH010000176.1:0-2277 GCA_051645985.1 Plesiomonas sp.
GGTAGTCCTGTGATTGATGGCGATGGCTACCGCCCGAATGTGGGAATTGTGATTTGTAACCGAGCGGGACAGGTGCTGTGGGCGCGCCGTTATGGGCAGCATTCTTGGCAGTTTCCGCAAGGCGGCATCAATCCCGGTGAAACGGCCGAACAGGCCATGTACCGGGAGCTGTTTGAAGAAGTGGGTCTGACGAAAAAGGATGTCCGGCTGCTCAGTTCCACCCGGAATTGGTTACGCTATAAATTACCAAAACGTCTGGTGCGGTGGGATACTAAGCCGGTCTGCATTGGCCAAAAGCAGCGCTGGTTTTTATTGCAGCTGATCTGTGATGAGTCCAAAGTCAATATGCAGACCAGCGGGAATCCAGAATTTGATGATTGGCGCTGGGTGAGTTACTGGTATCCCGTGCGTCAGGTGGTGTCATTTAAGCGCGATGTCTATCGGCGGGTCATGAAAGAATTTGCGCCGATCGTGATGCCGACGGAAGAGTCGGCCAAACCGCCCTACAAAGCCACTCGGCATGTAAGAAGGAAAGGATAACCTGATTATGTTGACCAAACTGCGGGAAATTGTTGAACAGGTCGCTGCGGCCACCGATTTACCGCAGGCATTGGAGCTGTTGGTCAGCAAAACCTGCCAGATCATGAAAACCGAGGTGTGTTCGGTGTATTTAGCCGATCATACCCATCGCTGCTATCGGCTGATGGCTACCCGCGGTTTGGCTAAACCGGTCGGTAAACCGGTGTTGTTGGCGTTTGATGAAGGGGTGGTCGGCCTCGTCGGCGCGCGCGCCGAGCCAATTAATCTGGCTGATGTGCGTTTGCACCCCAGCTTTAAATACTTGCCGGAAGTGGGCGAAGAGAGTTATCGCGCCTTTTTGGGTACCCCGATTATTTACCGTCGCCGCCTGCTGGGGGTGCTGGTCGTACAGCAAAAAGTGGTGCGTGAGTTTGACGAGAGCGAAGAGTCGTTTCTGGTTACGCTGGCCACCCAATTGGCTGGGATCTTGGCCCATACCCAAGAGCAGGGTTTGCTATCTGATACCCAGCAGCGGCGCATTCGTGCACAGGCCGCAGCGCCGGGGGTCGCGATCGGCACCGGCTGGTTGGATCAAACCCATCTGACGTTGGAGGATATCGCCGAAGCCTCCACGCTGGAGCCGGACAGCGAGCGTGAGCGCCTGTCACGGGCTATCGAATCGGCGGCCAGTGAGTTTCGCCGCCACAGCAAGCGTTTTAATGTCGACCTCAGCTCCGATTCGGCCGCTATTTTTGATTTGTATACCCACCTACTCTCTGATGTTGCCTTGCGTAATGCCTTATCTGCCCAGCTAGATACTGGCGTGGTGGCCGAATGGGCGGTACGTAAAGTGTTTGAGCATTTCGCCACTCAGTTTGCCAGCTTGCCCGATCCTTACATGCGCCAGCGTGCCAATGACATGCGCGCGTTGGCGCAGCGTCTGTTGTTTCACCTGATGGATGTACCGGAAAGTGAGTGGAATCTACCGGCGCAGTTTGTGTTGGTCACCGATGAGCTGACGGCCACTCTGATTGCCGAGTTGCCGCGCGACAAACTGGTCGGGATCGTGGTGCGCGATGGCGCGGCTAACTCCCATGCGGCGATTTTGGCGCGCGCCCTCGGTGTACCGACGGTGATGGGGGTGGATATCGAGCCGGGGCTGCTGGAGCTGCGCGAACTGATCATCGATGGTTATCGCGGCAACGTGATTGTCGATCCAGAGCCGGCGGTACGCACCGAATATCAGCGCCTGATTTTAGAAGAGCAGGAGTTGGATAAGCGGGTGGCCGACGATCTGGATAAACCGGCATTAACGGCCTGTGGTCAACGGATCGAAATTTTGCTCAATGCCGGTTTAAGCGCCGATTGCCATATCGCCATCAACCAAGGGGTCGATGGGGTCGGCTTGTACCGCACCGAAGTGCCGTTTTTACTGCATGGCAGCTTCCCCTCCGAAGATGAGCAAGTCAGCTTGTATCAGCTCATTTTGGACAGCTACCCTGATAAACCGGTGGTGATGCGCACACTGGATGTGGGTGGGGATAAGCCACTGCCGTACCTGCCTATCCATGAAGACAACCCGTTTCTCGGTTGGCGTGGCATTCGCCTGACACTGGATCATCCCGATATTTTTATTGCTCAGGTACGCGCCATGCTGCGCGCCAGTGTCACCCACCACAATCTGGCCATTTTGTTACCGATGGTGTCGGGATTGGGCGAAGTCGATGAGGCGCGGGCGCTAATTGATCGTGCTTATCG
>JBOFCH010000177.1:0-2877 GCA_051645985.1 Plesiomonas sp.
GTTAATAGTTAATGGTTAATGGTTAATGGTTAATGGTTATCGTTAGCGGTTTGCGTCGTATTTCAAGATAAGTCAGGGATCGAGCAATATCATGATCGAGGCATCATGATGCGATGCAAAATCTGTAAGACGGCCGTGCGACCAAGCACGGCCGTTTTTTTCTCTCGTGTCTGCGGTACATCTTGTTTTGGCGTTCATGTGCTCTTGTGGGCGACTTTTTGTTGTTTGTTGAGGTTTTGGTGCCTCTTTCCCTGTTAATCGGCTTTTTCCTCACTTTCCCTCTTATCTGCTGTACGTTAAAAACGCTCCTTTCTCACGGGGTTGTCGCTTATCTTTTCGCCGCGCCTTGATTAATTTTTGCCTGATTGGTAATCCGCTATTGTGATCCGGTTAAATAGCTGATATGAGTGTTATATGCGCGATTGATGTAATATTGTTCTGTTAATCGGTTATAAAATAGACGCAAGGTCTGGTCAGGCCTGTTACATTTTTAATTAACTAATTGATTAATAGGTTATTCGCATATTTGGCGGAGTCCATGAGTTTCCATGATGTAAATGTCTGGTTACAAATGTAAATAAACACTGCCGCACAGAAAAAGTTATTTTTTCTGGTGAATTATGCTAATGGGATGATATGTAATTGGCGCGTAAAATCAGCAGCGGTTGCAGCCGTTTGTTGGTTACCGTGATGGTACTGAAAACGACAGACAGGGCTAGCGCGGATAAAAGTAAGAACATGTTTTAAATCATGTTCTTACTCAGGTTTCACCGGATAGTGAACACCTTAAATTAATAGCGGAGATTAAGAATGACTTATAACAAGAAAAAATTGGCAGTTACCATTGCAATGCTTGCCGGCGTAACAATGGGCCTTACCGGTTGTGACAATAACTCCTCCTCCTCCAGCGCACCTTCCAGTGCGGCTGCTGACGCTAACAAAACCGATAAAACCACACCCGCAGCGAAAGCCGATCCGAATGCCAAGACTAAGAATGGCGATGTGTTGGCGGCGACCCAAACCTTGGTGCGTGGTAATGGTGATGAGCCAGCTTCTCTCGACCCACATAAAGTGGAAGGGGTGCCGGAATCTAACATCATCCGTGATCTGCAAGAGGGGATCGTGAATCTGGACGGTAACGGTCAGGTGATCCCAGGTGTTGCAGAGAGCTGGGAGAACGAAGGCTTCAAGCGTTGGGTGTTCCATCTGCGCAAAGATGCCAAATGGTCTAATGGCCAACCGGTGACGGCGGATGACTTTGTGTTTAGCTGGCGTCGTCTGGCTGATCCGAAAACGGGCTCACCGTATGCCTCTTATCTGGAGTATGCCCAGATTGAGAACGTGAGTGACGTTATCAATGGCAAAAAAGCGCCAGAAGAGTTGGGCGTAAAAGCGTTAGATCCGTACACCTTGGAAGTGGTGCTGTCCAAACCGGTGCCGTATTTCGTGAAGATGCTGACGCACACCTCCACCAAGCCGGTGAGTAAGGCCGCAGTAGAGCAGTTTGGCGATAAGTGGACGTCGCCAGCCAACTACGTCAGCAACGGTGCCTATAAGCTCAAAGATTGGGTAGTGAACGAGCGTATCGTATTGGAGCGTAACCCGCAGTACTGGGATAACGCTAATGTCACCATCGATCAGGTGACTTACCTGCCGATCAATGAAGAAACAGATGTGAACCGTTATCGGGCTGGTGAAGTCGATATGACTTATAACCAGCTTCCGATCGAAATGTTCAAGAAGTTGCAGGCTGATATTCCACAGGAAGTGCACGTTGACCCGTATCTGTGCTCCTACTACTACGGCGTGAATACCGCCAAAGCGCCATTTAATGATGTGCGTGTGCGTAAAGCGCTGTCATTGGCGGTGGATCGTGATGTGATTGCCAAGCAGGTGATGGGCCAAGGCCAGATCCCAGCCTATATGTTTACCCCTGTGATCACTAACGGCTTTAACGGTAAAAACCCCGAGTGGGCCAACTGGACACAAGATCAACGTAATCAGGAAGCCGCGAAGTTGCTGACTGAAGCGGGCTTTGATAAGAGCAAACCGCTGAAATTTACATTGCTGTACAACACCTCCGAAAACCACAAGAAAGTAGCCGTGGCCATCACCTCAATGTGGAAGAAAAATCTGGGCGTAGATGTTGCACTGGAAAACCAAGAGTGGAAAACCTTCTTGGATAACCGCCGCTTGGGTAACTATGACGTGACCCGCGCTGGCTGGTGTGCGGACTATAACGACCCGACGGCCTTCCTGAACATTTTGCTGTCGAAGAGCAGCAACAATGACATGAAGTACAAGAGTGCCGAGTTTGATAGCACCATGGTGAAGACGCTGGAAGCGGCAACGGATGCTGAGCGCGCTACGCTGTATCAGGCGGCAGAAGCGATTGTCGATGCCGATGCGCCACTGATCCCACTGTACCACTACGTCAGCACCCGTCTGGTGAAGCCGTATGTGGGTGGCTACAGCGGTAATAACCCGCAGGATGAGATTTACAGTAAAGATCTCTACATCAAACAGCACTAACCCCACGCCCTGATGCCGACCGCTCTTTTGCCGGGAGCGGTTCGGCCATCAGGCTCGGGTGACAGGTACAAGCAAACCACACGTAAACGCAGGGGGCACGAGAGTGCACTCGATATAACCATAAACAGCGTTTATGCCGTGTGACAGGGAGGATGTGTGCAATGTTGAAGTTTATTCTTCGCCGGCTTTTGGAAGCCATTCCAACGCTGCTGGTTCTGGTTACCGTTTCGTTTTTTATGATGCGTTTGGCTCCGGGTAGCCCGTTTACCGGTGAGCGCAGCCTGCCGCCGGAAGTGTTGGCTAATATCGAAGCCAAATATCACCTCAATGAACCGTTATACAGTC
>JBOFCH010000178.1:0-7732 GCA_051645985.1 Plesiomonas sp.
TATTCATTACCACATCGCCACAGGCCGCGCCAATGACCATCACCGGAGTGCGCGCAGTCAGGTGTACCATCTTATTTTCTCCCTATCGATGGCAGCAGCATGGCATACAGCACCAAGCTAACGGCAAAGGATACAAACAACCCCAAACTGGAATCAGCAAAAATACCAATTGCCAGAGGCCCATCAATAAAACCGGTTTTGGTGACCAGAAGCCCGCTTAATGAGCCGGCTAACCAACAAAACAGTGGCCCTTTACGAACGCCGGTTTCACCGTACAACGCCGTGTAGTCATAACCATGCTGGCGACGCAGTACCAGAAAATCCAGAATAAAAATCGCGCCCCACGAGGCTAAGAATAGGCCACAGAAGATCAAGAATGCGATAAATGGACCAAGAAAATCCCCGGAGACAAACAGCACATACAGTGCCACGCCGACCACTAAGACGGCATCCAGCATGACGGCATGGGATTGGCGCAGTTTAACGCCCATGCTCAGCAGATTCAGACTGGCTGAATACAGGCTCAGAACGGCAATAGTCACGATCCCGGCGACGGCCGCGGCCAGATAAGGAATAGCCATCCAAGTGGGTAATAATTGACCAATGGCGGCGATCGGGTTTTCCGTGGAAGCTAAATCTGGAATTTGCGCGGTCAGCAAAATACCAGCAAACATCAGCAGGATCAGCGGTAGGGCCGCGCCGATGACCACGGCGGAGAACACGGTGTTGGCGCGCGAGTCAGCGTGTTGATCGCGGCTATAGTCTGCGCCAGCGATCGCCCAGCTGATCCCAGTACCCGCCGCAATCACCGATACGGCGGGCAAGAACCCCGTCAGCCAGTTACCGGAAGGCAGGGCCAGAATTGCGTTCCAATCGGCATTGGCCATCAGATACAGCACCACAATCAGGGTCATCACGCCAAAGGTGCGGGTGATCCATTTTTGCATCTGCAATACGGTGTCTTGGCCCAGCATCGATACCACCACGGTCAGGCCGCCAAACAGCAGCAGTGCGATGGCCGTGACTGGCGCGGAGGTTGGGATCCCAAGCGCACTGAACAAGGCGACCAGCGTTAGCGTGCCGGTGACCAAATTCACCGCTTCCCAGCCCATCAAGTTGATCCAGCAAAAGGCGGTCGGGGCAATATTACCCTGTTTACCGAAGCAGACTCGCGATAGGGTGAGTGTCGTGGTACGACCTTTTTTCCCCGCCATACTGGTGATCCCGACCAGCGAGAAAGAGGCGACGCCGGCTAGCGCCGCCAGAACGGATTGCCAGAATGACAACCCGAACGAGACGATCACCGCGCCGTATACCACCCCGAGGATCCCGATGTTGGCGGCACACCAGACAAAAAAGAGTTCAGCGGGTCGTTTGGTACATTGTGATGGCGGGATAATCTCAATCCCATCGGCGGGCGCGGTGCAGGCCGCGTCGGCAGTTTGATGACTCATATTCACACTCCTTGTTGATGGAATTCCTGTATTCCTGTCGATGAAACTGAAACGCTTATTGACGATATTGTGCGAGCGCTTGGGCATAGAGGCCCAAGTCAATGTGATTGACCTGAGCAATTAGCTGGCAAGCACTGGCTGGAAAGGCATCGATACCCGATAGAGCGCCACAAATGGCGGTAGCCATGGCACCGATGGTATCGGTATCTCCACCGAGATTGGCGCACAGTTCGGCGCACAACATCGGATTGGCTCCCGCTAGCTCGACGATCGCCAACGCGGCCGGTACCGATTCAATGACATCCATACCGGCGCCGATCAGATCGTAGATTTCGTCTAACCCAGCGCGCAGCCCTTCTGGCGTCGCGGCCGCGTGTCGGGCTGCTTGCAGTGCCAACTCAATACGCCGCGCCAGCGAGGCGCTAAACGTCGAGGCAAAACGCGTTTGTACGCAGTGCGCCAGTGGCGGTAATTCGCTGCAAATAGTGGCCCAATCCGCGCCTTCAATGGCACGACTGATGGCCCACGCAATCACGACGGAGCCAGCAATGGCAATGTCCGATTTATGGGTCGGGGCGCAGGCCAGCCGAACTGCATCGATAAACGCATCAGGATCGGTTGTCGGCATCAGGCAGCCAACGGGCGCGATGCGCATGGGGGCACCGTTGGTTACGCCATTGGCGTGGATCTCTTCGAGCGGCACGCCTTGCTGGAGTGCCGTGAGGGCGCTTTTGGAAGTGGGACCGAGAATATTTTTGCTAAAGGCGTCGATTTTTTCAGCCCAATGCATGATATGGGTTGCCACCGTGAGTGGATTTATGAGGCCGTTATCCTCAATAATGGCATCCATTAATGCAACGGCTTGGCATGTATCGTCAGTGAACTGGCCGCGGACGAACTCATTGGCAGCAATGTTCTCTTGCGGGCCGTCGAGAAAATCCTCGATCCAGCCAAAAAAAGTGCGGACTTTTTCTCGTGGCCAAAGTTCGGACGGCATGCCGAACGCATCGCCGATCGCCTGACCGTAGAGGCAGCCTAAAATACGTTGTTGCTGTGCGAAGGAAACTGAATAGCACATGGCTGTTTGAAGGTCCTTGGTTGTTTGTATGTAGTCCAGTTACAGTCCAGTTTGTTATTATACAGATCCAGTTATAGTCCAGTGTGAGCTGTGAAGCATTTTGCAGCAATATTGACCAGCGCCAAATCAATAAGAATGAGAACGACATGCAGACAGTCAGTATAGAAAGCCTGTTTGATACACTGAAAGCACAGTTAGACTCGCAAAATAACACTCCGTTGTATCTTGCGTTGGCGCAGGGGATCCGGCAGGCCATCGAAGACAAACAGTTGAAGAACGGTCAGGTGTTACCTTCCGAACGCTCTCTGGCAGAGCAACTGGCGCTTTCTCGGGCCACCGTTGTTAAGGCGTTGGCTCTGTTGGCCGAGCAAGGGCTGGTCTTCAAGCAGCAAGGCAAAGGGTCGGTGGTTCATGCTCCGTTTAGCTACAACTTGACCGGTGGCAGCTTTACCGCTCAGCTCGGGATGCATGGTGAGTTGAGCGATCGCTGGTTAGTGCGTGAGCTGATCAGTGTGACACCGGCGCTGGCGCAGATGATGACGATGAGTGTGGGGGATGAGGTGGCTAAAATTCGTCGTGTGCGCTGTGTGGATGGTCAGCCAATGTCGGTGGAAACCACGTATATTCCGAAAACTTTCTTGCCACGTCCGGATTTATTGGAAGGTTCATTGTATGCCGCTTGGCAACAGGCGGGGATCCAGCCGTATTCCCAGCAATATCAGATCCGCCAAATTACGCCATCGGCGGCCGATGCCGCGCTGTTGGCGTTGAAGGAGGGAACCACGGTGCTGGAGGTGACGCAGCGCAGCTATACGGCAGCGATGGCGCTGTTAGAAGTCAGTCAGAGTTTGTGTCGCGCCGACTATTACAGCTTTACTGTCACGACCCGAATTGAGTCGGCCTGCACTAAGTCAGCGTAAGCTAGGCTTTGCGAGCAAGTCCCGTTTCTGGTGCTGGGTTGGCGGAATTGTTTTCGTATTCCTGTCGCTGCCATGGCAACATTCTGTGTGAGTAGCCATAACAGGGAAAACGGGGACTAAAGTGAACAGTGAATGGCAGAAAATGCTGAGTGGGGCGTTGTACGATCCGGCCGATCCGTTATTGGTGGCGCGACGCGCACAGGCGCGCGCGCTCACCTTTACCTTTAATCAGTGTACGCCCGCAGATCGCGTTGAGAGAACCCGTTTGCTGAAGGTGTTATTCGGCTCTTGTGGTACACAGATTCATATCGAACCGTCGTTTCAGTGTGATTATGGCTGCAATATCCATGTCGGTGAGAATTTCTACGTCAATTATCATTGTGTGATCCTCGATGTTGCCGAAGTGCGGATCGGGGATAACTGTATGCTTGGGCCGCAAGTGGGTATTTATACCGCCACGCATCCGCTGGATCCGGATGAACGTAACAGTGGCCGGGAATTAGGGAAAACGGTGGTGATGGGGGATAACTGCTGGATTGGTGGACACGCGGTCATCAATCCCGGCGTGACGCTGGGTAATAACGTGGTGGTCGCCTCTGGTGCGGTCGTGACCAAAAGCTTTCCCGACAACGTGGTGATTGGTGGTAATCCGGCGCGGATCATCAAACTGCTCACGCCCAAACGGTAACGCCTAAACATTCGGCTGAACGGGATGGCGACAGCGCTGGCAGGTCGCGGGGCTGAGCGTGACTTGCTGGCTGACCAGAGGTACCCTTTGCGAAGAGAATCATGAGTCTAAGAAGAGTCTAAGAGTGTTGTAATACTCAGGAGGAGTCACGCATGGATTATCTGCTATTAGCGGTCGGACTGGTGTTGCTGGTGGTCGGCGCCGATGGCTTGGTCAAAGGCGCGGCCAGATTAGCCGCCAGTATGGGGATCCCGAGTCTGGTGATTGGTTTGACGGTGGTGGCGTTTGGCACCAGCGCACCGGAGCTGGCGGTCAGTATTCGCTCGTCGCTGGCTGGGCAAACCGAGATGGCTATTGCCAATGTGGTGGGCAGTAACATCTTTAATGTCCTGTTTATTCTGGGCTTAGCCGCTATGATCACCCCGCTGGCGATTTCCCGTCAGTTGATCCGGCAAGATGTGCCGTTGATGGTGCTGGCCAGTATCTTGGTGTTTTACCTGATTCAAGACGGTGTTGTGAGCCGATTGGATGCGGCGCTACTGGTAGGATTACTGCTCAGTTATACCGCCTTTTTGTTTGTGCAGGGCAAACGTAGTGAGGCCGCCCATCAGGCCCACCGCGCCGACTCAAATAGCGCTGAGCCGAATGATGAAGTCGATGTGTTGATCCGCGGCACGCATCCGACTTGGCAGAATCTGCTGTGGATCGCCGGTGGTTTGTTCTGTTTGGTGGCGGGCGCTAATTTACTGGTGAGTAGTGCGGTAAACATTGCTCGCGCTTTTGCGGTTAGTGAAGCCGTGATTGGCCTAACTATTGTGGCCATAGGTACGTCATTGCCGGAAGTCATGACCTCGATTGTAGCCAGTATCAAAGGCCAACGAGATATTGCGGTGGGGAATGTGGTCGGTAGCAATACCTTTAACCTGCTCGCGGTGCTTGGGGTGTCTGGAGTCTTTAGCGGTTCGGGCTTGGCCGGTAATGAGCAACTGATCCACCAGGACTTCCCTGTGATGCTGGCAGCCGCACTGCTGTGCTTGCCGTTGTTCTTTACCGGCTCGGTGTTGAGTCGTATTGAAGGCACACTGTTTTTTGCTTTGTATCTGGCGTATAGCCTGTTTCTGATAGGCAGTGCATTGCATGCTTCGTGGTTGATGTCACTGGAAGGGATTATCGGGTATGTGCTGATCCCATTGGCAGTGGTGGTTGTGGTGGGATCGTTGATAAAAGATCGCTATGACAAGCGTCAGCTGAACAAAGCGCCATCCTCACCACTGTGATCCTCGCAAAACAAAGATCTTCGCAAAACAAAAATAGGCGCTCCAATCATTCGGCGAGCGAAACAAAACACCAACAAAAATAGACACTCAGCTACCTTGTGATGCTTAGCGCCAAGGTACTGCGTGTCCCGCGCAGGAGACTGTCATATGACGACCCCACTATCGCCGCAACAGCGCGTGCTACATGATGTGATCCAACAGGGTGAGCATTACTTTGATTTAACCTTTAATCAGTTAGATGTACCAGAAACACTGCTGCGCGAAGTGGAGTTTGAAGCGTGCACTTTCAGGGAGTGTGATTTCTCGTCTGCTCGCTGGCAGTATTGCCGTTTTATCAATTGCCAGTTCATTGCTTGCAACTTGAGTGTGGTGGATTTGACCGGATCGCGGTTGTTCGGGGTGAGCTTTACTGACAGCAAACTTATCGGGATTGATTGGACAAAAGCTAACTGGCCGATTTATCACCTTGATTTTGAACTCTCTTTTCAGCGCTGCCTGTTAAACGATGCCTCATTTTTTGGATTAACATTGCACGAGTTACAGATGGCGGGGTGCCGTTTACACGATATAGATTTCCGAGAGGGCGATTTTCGCCAATCTGTGCTGACCGATTGTGATTTTACCGCGAGTCAGTTTATGCGCACGAATCTGCAACAAGCTGATCTGACCGATTCTCACGGTTTTGCGCTGAATGTACTGGAAAATCAGGTCACGGGCGCGAAGTTTTCTCGCTATGAAGCCCTGGTTTTGCTAGAGAGTTTGGGGATTGAACTGGTGGACTGAGTTTCTACGCGCTGCCCATGATGCTTACTGAGATTTAGCGGTTAAGAGTTTTTTGCTTGCGGAGTGCTCCATGATCCTAAACGTCGCAATTGCCCGGCAGATTGTCGAGCGAACCATGAAAATTATCCATTATTCGGTCAACGTAATGGATCAGCATGGCCGAATTATCGGCTCCGGTGACCCCGCACGTCTGCAACAGCGTCATGAAGGTGCCATTTTGGTGCTGAATAACAACCGGGTGGTGGAGATTGATGAGGCAATGGCGCGCAGTCTCGAAGGCGTTAAGCCCGGCATCAACTTACCCATCGTGTTTAACCAGCAAGTGATTGGAGTGGTCGGGATCTCCGGTGAGCCGGCGCAAGTGCGCAATTATGGTGAACTGGTCAAAATGACCGCGGAGCTGATTGTTGAACAAGCGGCGTTGATGTCGCAGATCCAGTGGAATAAGCGTCATCGCGAAGAGCTGGTGTTGCAGCTTATTCAGGGGAGTGAGCTGAACGAACAGCAACTGATTGCGGTAGCGGAGCGGTTGAATCTGGATCTCACTCAACCCCGGATCGCGGCCGTGGTGAAAGTGCTGCCACAACCGGGGGAATACTTTTCGCTGGAGCACTTACAGCAGTTGGTGCATCTGTTGGAATACCCCGAGCGGGATAATCTGGTGGGGATAGTGTCTGTTGCCCGTAACGAAGTGGTGGTACTCAAACCAATTAAGCTTGGGCCAGAGGGTTGGTCGCGAGAATTTGAGCAAAAACGGGTGGATAAACTGATCCGGCAAGTGGCGCGAGAGGGCAGCTTTAGTATTTGCATTGCATTGGGTGATTATTTTCGCGGCGTGGCTGGGCTGGCGCAATCTTACCAGACCGCTAAGGCTACGCTAGAGATCAGCGCGCCAAGTACCGATCGCAATCAGGTGCTGTTTTACCAAGATCATATTGTTCCCGTACTGCTCAGTGGCTTGCGCGATGATCCGTGGCGTTACCAGCAGTTGAGGTCTCCGCTACAGGTTTTGGCGGCTCATGATCCGCGAGGCTTGTTACTCAAAACGTTGCGGGTATATTTTGCTCAGAATTGTGATTTGGCGCAAACCTGTGAACAGCTACATATTCACCGTAACACCTTACGTTATCGGCTGGATAAGATTGAGAAGGTTACTGCTTTAAATTTCAATAAGATAAGCGATAAATCCAGAATGTATTTAGCACTGTGTACTCAGGTATAAAAAAGCATTAAAAGTGAAACTTGTACATCTGCACAAATTTGACCCCATTTTAACCTCTTCCTTTTGTTGGCTTGCCTAAAGCCAAACCCTGCGCCAGCAGGTAGAGTCAGCGCAATTTCAACACACTGACGGGAAAGGACGATGCCAGAAGTATCTACTCTCGGCGCACTCACTGCACTGGTGGTCGCCATTGCGCTCATTTTACGAAAAGTTCCTCCGGCCTACGGCATGATTATCGGTGCGTTGGTGGGTGGTGTGGTAGGCGGTGTTTCTCTGCCGGACACCGTCACGCTGATGATTGGTGGTGCAC
>JBOFCH010000179.1:0-4876 GCA_051645985.1 Plesiomonas sp.
CTACCTCAATACTGAAAAGCGTCAGTTATCCTTTGATTGTTTCACACAACCCCTGACCGGTAAACTGGTGAACGTCGCCACACGCAGTCTGTGTGCCATATATCAACATTACCAGCAACGTTTGCTGCTTTATTCGCCGCTCTTTGGATAACTTTTGTTTTACTTGGAAGTTATAAACACCTTCTGCCAAAATTCGGCGAATTTATTCACTTTTTCTGTGGATATCACTGTGAAAAAATATCTTGGCGGCGGATAAAGCGTAGCGCCGATCACGCGGCAGTTGGTCATAAAATTAAAATATAATTGATTAAAAACATGCAGTTAAATTAATACGCCCGAAACAATCCACAAGCTAACTAGGGAAAAGGATCGTAAAGATCCCGCATTGAGCAAAGATCCGCCAGCGCTGAATTTATCCACACATACCGCTGACAAGATCGACAGTTTTGTGCGCCTTCGCACGGAACTCAACGCTGAAACCCCTGTGCATCCAGCCAGTGCTTGCTGGTTATCCACGGTTATCCAAGATTTCTGTGGATAACTAGTGGGGAGATCCTGTTCATTGTCGGTGATTTATCCAGCAATAATTCCTCGATCGGGATCTTTTCATCCTGAAATAATTTTATATTTCCTTATATATCATTGCATTAGGATTGTGTAGATCTTGTGGCACATTAGGATCCAATTAATAACGATCTTGCTGAGCAAAAAATGAGCAGCGCTTTATCCCCGTGTGCAGGGTAACCGCCGACCATAAACGGTGATAACATAACGGCCATGAACACAGACAAGACTCCTCTTTCCCGTCAGGCGCTGTTTGACCGCGCCCGTGATCTGGCCGGTTACTCACTGGCCGAACTGGCTGCGCAGCGTGGCCTAACCGTACCGCCCAATCTCAAGCGTGATAAAGGCTGGATCGGCACCTTGATCGAACAACATCTGGGCGCGTGCGCTGGCAGTAAGCCGGAGCAAGATTTCCCGCATCTGGGAGTGGAGCTGAAAACCATTCCGGTCGATCGTCACGGACAGCCGCTAGAAACGACCTTTGTCTGTGTCGCGCCACTGACCGGTAACTGCGGTGTGAGCTGGGAAACCAGTCATGTGCGCCATAAATTAGCCTGTGTGCTGTGGTTGCCCGTCGAAGGTGAGCGCACGATCCCGCTCGGCGAGCGCCGAATTGGAATGCCGATTTTGTGGACGCCCTCAGCCGAGGAAGAAGCGTTACTGCGCCAAGATTGGGAGGAGCTGATGGACAAAATTGTGCTCGGGGAAGTGGAAAGTATCACCGCCCGCCACGGTGAGGTGCTGCAACTGCGTCCAAAAGCCAATAATGGCCGCGCATTAACGGACGCCATCGGCCGCTATGGTCAACCGATCAAAACCCTACCGCGCGGTTTTTACCTGAAAAAAGCCTTTACCCGCGCCATCTTAAACCGCCATTTCGGGCTGACACCGCCGCCGCAGTAAACCGGCCCACACCTGCCATCCGCGCTTGTCACACAAGCCAAATGATATGCCGGACATAATGAAAAAAGTCGCCAACTACGTTATCCTGTATGGCTCTCTATTCTCCGCTCTTCAAATGGTTTAGTTTCATGGAATGGCTTTTAGATCCGCATGCGTGGGTGGCGTTACTGACGCTGACCGCGCTCGAAATTGTGCTCGGCATTGATAACATTATCTTTCTCAGTATCATCGTCAGCCGACTGCCCGAGCAGCAACGGCAAAAAGCCCGCGTCTTGGGTCTGGCGCTGGCCATGGGCACCCGTATCTTACTGCTGATTTCATTGGCTTGGATCATGCACCTGACCGCACCGTTATTTACAGTGCTGGAGCATCCGGTATCGGGGCGCGATCTGATCTTGTTCTTCGGTGGCCTATTCTTGATTGCCAAGAGTACCCATGAAATTCATGACAGTCTGCAAGTGAGTAATGATAACGAAGAGTCATCGCACATTCGTGCCACCACCAGCTTTGCCATGACGCTGGTACAGATTGCCATCTTGGATATCGTCTTCTCACTGGACTCGGTGATCACCGCAGTTGGTCTGGTGAATGATATTCCGATTATGATCATTGCGATTGTCATCGCGGTATTGATCATGATGATGGCGGCCAAGAGCATTGGTGATTTTGTGGATAACCACCCGCCAATCAAGATGCTGGCGCTGTCTTTCCTGATCTTGGTTGGCTTTACGCTATTGGGCGAAAGCTTCGGCATGCATATTCCGAAAGGCTACATCTACTTTGCGATGGGCTTTTCCTTTGCGGTGGAGTTGCTCAATATCCGCATGCAGCGTGGAAAATCAATGCCACTGCACAAAAACATCCCTGAATAACCGCTTTATACGGTTTTGCGTGGCAGAGAATTTACTTTCCCTGCCGCGCCCCCTAAGTTATAGGCATCCGTAATGACGTCATCACAAGGATGCCTATGCGTTATCATACCCTTCCCCACTCCACTTTGGAGGTCAGTGCCCTGTGTCTTGGCACTATGACTTTCGGCGAGCAAAACAGTGAGCAGGATGCCCATCTGCAACTGGATCTGGCTTTTGAGCAAGGCATCAACTTTATTGATACGGCTGAGATGTATCCAGTGCCGCCCAAGGCTGAAACCCAAGGGCTGACCGAGCAGTACATCGGCTCATGGCTGAAACATCGCCGCTGCCGCGAGCAGGTGATCTTAGCCACTAAAATCGCTGGGCCACACAATGTGCCGTACATTCGTCCGGATATGGCACTCAATCACCGCCATATCCGCCAAGCGGTGGACGATAGCCTGCGCCGACTCAACACCGACTACATCGATCTGTATCAAGTGCATTGGCCGCACCGTAATACCAACTGCTTTGGCAAACTGGGTTATCAGCAGCAAGAGCATGAGGATCAGGTGCCGCTGATTGAAACCCTCGAAGCCCTGAGCGAGCAAGTGCGCGCCGGTAAAATCCGCTATTTGGGGGTGTCAAACGAGACGCCGTGGGGGGTGATGAGCTATTTGCGTCTGGCGGAAAAGCATGGCTTGCCGCAGATGGTATCGATTCAAAACCCGTACAGTCTGCTCAACCGCAGCTTTGAAATTGGTCTGGCAGAGATCAGTCACCGTGAGCGCATTCCGTTACTGGCTTACTCGCCGCTGGCATTCGGGATCTTGAGCGGTAAATATCTCCATGGTGCCCGTCCGGATGGCGCGCGTTGCAGCCTGTACAGCCGCTTTAAACGTTACTTTAATCCACAAGCCGAAGCAGCAACGGCCGAATACGTGGCACTGGCACGCCAATACAACGTAGACCCGGCACAAATGGCGCTGGCGTATGTCATCAGCCGGCCATTTGTCGGTAGCACTATTATCGGTGCCACCAGCCTCGCGCAGTTGCATGCCAACATTGCGAGCCAGCATCTGAGCTTGCCGGAGGAGGTATTGCAAGGGATCGAGGAGATCCACACCCGTTACCCCAATCCTGCCCCCTAACGGCGAGCGAGAGGCTGAGCTAAGCGCGGTTTAAATTAGCGAATAAGCGCGTGTTTAGGTTGTGCTTATTCGCTGTCTGGGCGGCGCGTTGCGGTCAACCAACCACGCCCAGAGGTCAGCACTGATCTGCGAGTCTGGAATCTGCGAGTCTGCGAGTCTGCGGGCAAAAAAAAACCTGCGACTCCGCGCAGGTTGGTGCAAATAGAGCTTTATCAAAGCTCTCAGAAGTAAATATCTCTTGAGATCGAGAATACGGACTCCAACTGTTTGACGCCAGCTGGGATTGGCAACAATCCGGCTCATTGCGTAACTAAGCTTGTCGATACAGATACATTCATGGCCAATTATTGTGCAGTTGACGGCAAAAAGTGGATAAATAAGAATAAGTTGCCGCTTAGTTTCACACGAGGATCCGAAAATACAGTCGGTTTTACCTATTACACCTATAAACAGAATGGTTTTTATCTCCGCGCTAGTGCTGCCTATACTTATTCCATCAACTTATCTCAACCACTCAGTACGACGAACTACAACGCACCACGAGTTCGACCTGCATATTGAGCCGTTGAGATAAAACAAATTTTTAAAATCGGCTAGCTAATAAGGAGTTTGCTATGACTACATCCAGCATCGGTTTGGCAAAAGAGGATCTGGTTAAACTGGCACCGGAACTCAACGTTCTGCTGGCGAACTATCAAATTCTGTACATGAATACCCGTGGTTACCACTGGAATATTACCGGCCCACAGTTTTTCCAGCTGCACGTCAAATTTGAAGAGATGTATAACGATCTGCTGCTGAAAGTGGATGAGATTGCCGAACGTATTTTGACGTTGGAAGCGCAACCGTTGCATACCTTCAGTGACTATCTGGCTCATGCGGAAATCAAAGAGCACAAAAACGTGCATGAGGCCAAAGCCTGCATTGATGGCCTATTAAGTGGTTTGCAAAGCCTGCTGATCCGCCAGCGTAAGATCCTGTCAATGGCCGCTGAATCCGGTGATGAGGGGACTGTAGCGCTGATGAGTGACTACATTCAGCAACAAGAAAAAACAGTGTGGATGCTGCGCTCGTTTCGTCAAGCGTAAGCGCTGAACCACTGGCCGCAACCTCATCTTGCGTGAGTCAATATACAGCCGGCCGCATCCGATGATGCGGCCGGCTTTCGTGTTACGGTTAGGCTTTAGTGTTACGGTTATAAGTTATCTAGCTACCCGCCAGACCCGTTTTATTCTGCAACCAGTGTTTCCCTTCCACAAAGCGGCTGACCAGCATCGCGCACACGGTATTACCGGTAGAGTTCAACAACGTGGCCGGGGCATCAATGATAGTACTAATGATCATCACCGTACCCACCAACTCCGGTGAAAAGCCGAACACGGCGCAGATCATCAACTCACCGGTCAT
>JBOFCH010000180.1:0-4347 GCA_051645985.1 Plesiomonas sp.
GATTGGCGGTCAAGCATCGCCGGTTAGCTACAGCGTGCCGACCTCCGGCATGCCAAGCGATCAGCAATTGCAAGAGCAACGTAAGCGCATCAGTGCCATGTTGCAGGACTATGAGTTACAACGTCGTCTGAATGCGGAAAATATCGAGCAGCGTCAGGGCGATATGGTACAGCAAGCTGGGAATACGCAGCGATAATGAAGCAATGGGTTGTTTGTTTGCTTACGGTGCTGGGTTGTTATAGCACCTTTGCGTTTTCCTCACAGGGGACGGCCGATCCGTCCTCTGTGGTTTCTAAACCACTTCCTACGCCTGCGGAGCCAGCAGCCAGTGCCCCGGCGACGCAGAAAACGGTACCCGCCTCACCCGCTACTGCGTCCTCTGCACAGCAGGTGTTGCAGCATATGACGCAAGCGGCGCAAAATCTCAGTTATGAGCTGTCGTTTATCCGTGTGAACAAAAGCAGTATTGACGCCATGCGTTATCGGCATGCGCGGGTAAATAATCTGGAGCTGAGCCAGATGCTGCAATTAGACGGGCCGCGACGTGAAGTGTTGCAGCGCGGCGGAGAGATCAGCTATTTCGAGCCGGGTGTCGAGCCGTTTACGATTCGCAGTTCACACATCGTCGATTCGATGCCATCGGTATTGCATGCCGATTTCCAGCTTCTCAGCCAGTATTATGATTTTGTACCGGTCGGACGGGCGCGGGTGGTCGATCGTCCCGCGCAGGTGGTGCGAATTGTCCCGCGTGATGATTTTCGTTATAGCTACGTAGTCTGGCTGGATGAAGAGAGCAAACTGCTACTGCGCGCAGATCTTCTGGATCGCGATGGCGAGACACTGGAGCAGTATCGGGTTGTTTCCTACCTGATAGCGCCAGAGCTGTCCAATGCGATGGCCAAGCTCAACGACATAGCCTTACCGCCGGTGATCACCTTTGAGCCGCAAACCAAGCTGGACATGAGTTGGTCACCGTCATGGCTACCTGGTGGTTTCGCGGAAATCTCGCGCAGTCGGCATCGTCTGCCGAATGTGGATTTGCCGGTCGAGTCAAAACTGTATTCTGATGGATTGTTCAGTTTTACCGTGTATGTATCACCCTCGGATGGTCGCAACATTCGTGAACAACTGGTTCGTCAGGGGCGACGCACGGTGCAAACCGAACAGCAGGGGCAGTATGAAGTGACGGTGGTGGGGGAATTACCACCGGCGACCGCCAAACGTATTGCGCATGGGGTGAAATTCTCCGGCAGTACCGCACCGGCAGCGCAATAATGGGCTGCCGGCACCATAATTGAATGTGTGATAACCCAACGAGCCATCCGTTATGATCCGTGAATTGGCCACTGTGGTGGCATATGAAAACGGGGTGGCGACGGTAAGTTGCCAACAAAAATCCGGTTGCAGCGGTTGCGCCAGCGCCAGTCAGTGCGGCATGAGCGCACTGGACAAACTGACCGGAGACCATCCACACCAACACACATTGCAACTGACCTGCCGCGAGCCGCTACAGGTCGGTCAGCAGGTGGAGATCGGTATTTCCGAACGTAGCCTGCTGTCTTCGGCCTTCGTGATGTATTGTGTTCCACTGTTGGGGCTGATTATCAGCGCGGTGCTGGCATCCCTTTTTACGGCCAATGAATTGCCCATCATTGCGGTAGCGATAACGGGCACGGCGCTCGGGGTTGGCCTGTCACGTTATTTAGCCCGTCATCTTAGTCATCAGCCAACATATCAGCCGGTGATCTTGCGAAATCTGGGGACGCCGCTGACGTGTAATTCCTTTGATGCAGTGAATCTGCAAGTGAATGTGCGCAAGGATAGCGACTGACCGGTGATTCAGGTAGAATCCATCCACTTAAATTATTAATCCTGATTCTGCTCTGATTCCTAGCAAAGGTCGCGCAAATACTGATGAAGCATATTCGTAACTTTTCCATCATAGCCCACATCGACCACGGTAAGTCGACGCTGTCTGACCGTATCATCCAAATCTGCGGTGGCTTGTCCGATCGTGAAATGGCGGCCCAGGTTCTGGACTCCATGGATTTGGAGCGTGAGCGCGGTATTACCATTAAAGCACAGAGTGTGACGCTGGATTATACCGCCCGTGATGGTCAGGTATATCAGCTGAACTTCATCGATACCCCGGGTCACGTTGACTTCTCTTATGAAGTTTCCCGTTCGCTAGCGGCCTGTGAGGGTGCACTGCTGGTGGTGGATGCCGGTCAAGGGGTAGAAGCCCAGACACTGGCAAACTGTTACACCGCGCTGGATATGAATCTGGAAGTGGTGCCAGTACTGAACAAGATTGACCTACCGGCGGCAGAGCCAGAGCGGGTCGCGGAAGAAATTGAAGACATCGTCGGCATTGATGCGACCGATGCGGTACGCTGCTCGGCGAAAACCGGGGTTGGCGTGCCGGATGTACTGGAGCGTCTGGTACAAAGTATCCCAGCACCGGAAGGCGATCCGGAAGCGCCACTGCAAGCTCTGATTATCGACTCTTGGTTCGATAATTATCTGGGTGTGGTGTCTTTGGTGCGGATCAAAAACGGTTGCCTGCGCAAGAACGACAAGATCAAGGTGATGAGCACCGGCCAGACATGGGGCGTTGACCGTCTGGGGATCTTCACACCGAAACAAATCGACCGCACTGAGCTAAATTGTGGCGAAGTAGGTTGGGTCGTGTGCGGTATTAAAGACATTCTGGGTGCTCCAGTCGGTGATACCCTGACGCTGGCGCGTAATCCGGCGGAAAAAGCCCTGCCGGGCTTCAAGAAAGTGAAGCCGCAGGTGTATGCCGGTCTGTTCCCGATTAGCTCTGATGACTATGAAGCCTTCCGTGATGCGCTGGGCAAACTCAGCTTGAACGACGCGTCCTTGTTCTATGAGCCAGAAAACTCAACGGCGCTGGGCTTTGGCTTTCGCTGTGGTTTCTTGGGTCTGCTGCACATGGAGATCATCCAAGAGCGTCTGGAGCGTGAATACGATCTGGATTTGATCACCACCGCGCCAACCGTAGTGTACGAAGTGGTGATGACCAATGGCGACATTGTCTATGTCGATAGCCCGGCGAAACTGCCTGCGCTGAACAACATCGATGAAATTCGTGAGCCGATTGCCGAGTGTCATATGCTGTTGCCACAGCCTTATCTGGGTAACGTGATCACCTTGAGCGTTGAAAAGCGTGGCATGCAAACCAACATGGTTTATCACGGCAACCAAGTGGCGCTGACCTATGAAATTCCGATGGGTGAAGTGGTTCTGGACTTCTTTGACCGTCTGAAGTCGACCTCGCGCGGCTATGCATCACTGGACTACGGTTTTAAACGCTTCCAAGCGGCAGACATGGTGCGGGTAGATATTATGGTGAACGGCGATCGCGTCGATGCACTGGCTATCATTACTCACCGTGATAACGCTCAGAGCCGTGGCCGTGATGTGGTTGAGAAGATGAAAGAACTGATCCCGCGTCAGCAGTTTGATATTGCGATTCAGGCGGCGATTGGTAATCAGATTATTGCCCGTTCTACCGTGAAGCAGTTACGTAAAAACGTACTGGCCAAATGTTACGGTGGTGACGTGAGCCGTAAGAAAAAGCTGTTGCAAAAGCAAAAAGAAGGTAAAAAACGCATGAAGCAGATCGGTAACGTCGAACTGCCGCAGGAAGCCTTCTTAGCGATTTTGCATGTTGGTAAAGATTAATTAAGGAGTGGGCATGGCTAACACCTTCGCGCTGATTCTGGTGCTGGTGACTGTATTTACCGGGATCGTGTGGTGTCTGGATAAGTTTGTCTGGGCACCCAAGCGTAAAGCCAAAATCGAGGACGTTCGCGCGAAGGCCGGCGGCAATATTGATGAGGCCACACTCAAGAGTGTGGCTCCGCAACCGGGCTGGGTAGAGACGAGTGTTTCGGTCTTTCCGGTGATTGCTGTGGTGTTGGTGGTGCGCTCTTTCATCTATGAGCCGTTCCAAATTCCGTCTGGCTCTATGATGCCAACCTTACTGGTAGGCGATTTCATCCTGGTGGAGAAGTTTGCCTACGGTATTAAAGACCCGATTTTCCAGAAAACGCTGATTAAAACGGGTGAACCTAAGCGCGGTGACATTGCGGTATTTAAATATCCAGAAGATCCGAGCTTAGATTACATCAAACGCGTCGTCGGATTACCGGGCGATACAGTGGTTTATAAAGATAAACAGCTGTATATCAAGCCTGCCTGTCCGTCAGGAAAAGAGTGTCAGCCACTGACTAAGCTGGAGTACAGCAATGTACATCCCAGTCAGTTCTTCCAGCGTAATGCGCAGTTGATTGAAGCAACTGAACAGCTGGGGCCAGTGGC
>JBOFCH010000181.1:0-3483 GCA_051645985.1 Plesiomonas sp.
TTGCCCCGCAGTCACTGGCAACTCAGGATTTTCTGTCACTAGCAACTTGGTGTAAAAAAATACTGGAGCCGGGATCATGAGCCAGCACCTGTTGCTGCAACCGGGTCCGGCAGCAGCCATCCGTCAGCACTACCAGCAAACGCACCGTCACTGGCGTGCGCTACCGGCTGCCGTGATCACAGCAAACTGGTTACTGCTGTGGTGCGTACTGCGGTTGGAGTCTCCCGGTTGGCGCTGGCTGTGGCACAACCGCAACTCACTCTATCCCCAATTGCAACGGGCTTACCGGTTTGCCGATCCGTTGCGTCTGCTGTTACAAACGTGCTGGCTGTTACTCCGCGGGGCCAGAAGTGCCCGCCCCGCAGCCACGCAACGACTGAGTTTGGCCTCCGCCCGGTTCTTTGCCTTGTTGCGCCGCGCCCGTCAACGGCTGTACCACGCACTTAGCACCTTTCCGTTTCACACCCACCCTTGGATCCAGCCGATGGCACAAACTGGCCCTTGGCATCAAGCGCGGAGCAAGCTGACAACTATCTGGCAGTGGAGTTTGCTGGCGTTGGCGCTGATCTTGGCGGTGCTTTGTATTACCGAGCCGTTCGGCATGCTGGCTCAGCTGATCTTTGTGGTGATTTTATGGGTGCTGGCTCTGCTGATCCGTAACATCCCCGGACGTTTTCCCAGCATGATGATGATAGTGCTGTCCGTCGTTATTTCGTGCCGTTATCTGTGGTGGCGTTACACCCAGACCCTGAACTGGGACAGCTCGCTAGACTTGGGGTTTGGTCTTGGACTACTGGCGGCCGAAACTTACTCGTGGCTGGTGCTGATGCTCGGCTATTTTCAGACAATCTGGCCTTTGCAACGCGCCCCCTATCCGCTACCGGCAGATACTCAGCACTGGCCGACCGTCGATATCTATATTCCCACCTATAACGAAGATCTGTCAGTGATCCGGCCGACCGTGTTTGCCGCGCTGGGCCTCGACTGGCCGAAAGATAAACTGAATATCTATATTCTGGATGATGGCCGCCGCAGCTATCTTTCTGATTTTGCCAAAGAAGTTGGCGTACATTATTTGATCCGGGATAACAACCGGCATGCCAAGGCCGGTAACCTGAATGAGGCACTGAAAAAAACTCACGGTGAATTCATCACCGTATTTGACTGCGACCACATTCCAACGCGCTCATTCTTACAAATGACGCTCGGCTGGTTTGTCAAAGATCCACAAATGGCGATGATGCAAACACCGCATCACTTCTTTTCGCCTGATCCGTTTGAACGTAACTTGGGGAATTTTCGTAAAACGCCAAACGAAAACACCCTATTTTACGGCCTCGTTCAAGATGGTAACGACACGTGGGATGCCACCTTCTTTTGTGGCTCCTGCGCTGTACTACGTCGTACCGCCTTGGAGAATATCGGTGGCTTTGCGGTAGAAACGGTGACTGAAGACGCCCACACCTCTTTACGCTTGCACCGTCATGGCTATCGCTCAGCCTATATCCGGATCCCGCAGGCCGCAGGGTTGGCAACCGAGAGTTTATCTGCACATGTCGGTCAACGGATCCGCTGGGCGCGCGGGATGGTGCAAATCTTCCGACTGGATAACCCGCTGCTTGGCAAAGGCTTATCCTGGTCGCAGCGCCTGTGCTACACCAATGCCATGCTGCACTTTTTATCTGGGATCCCACGACTGGTTTACCTGACCGCGCCGCTGGCCTTCTTAGTTTTTCATTCCTACATTATTTATGCCCCGGCGGTGCTGATCATGCTGTATGTGATCCCACACATGACCCATGCCAGCATGACCAACTCACGGATTCAGGGGAAATACCGTTACTCCTTCTGGAGTGAGATCTATGAAACGGTGCTCTCATGGTATATCGCCCGCCCGACTACCGTGGCGTTACTTAATCCGCGTAAAGGCTCGTTTAACGTTACCGCCAAAGGTGGCCTGATCGATGATCAATATTTTGATTGGGATATTTCCAAACCGTTTCTTATCTTGGCGATCCTCAACTTTATTGGCGTACTGTTTGCCGGCTACCGCCTGATCTGGGGGCCAGCCGACGAGATGATCACTGTCCTGATCAGCCTGCTCTGGACAATGTACAACCTGCTGTTGCTAGGTGGTGCCGTCGCCGTCGCCTCAGAGGTCAAACAGGTGCGCCGCACCCACCGAGTACAAATCCGACTACCGGCCGTACTGTATCGCAAAAGCGGACACGCGTTCCCGTGCATGATGGTGGACTATTCCGACGGTGGCGTGGGTTTGGAGCTGAATCATCCGCAATCTTTTGACAGTAATGAAGCAATGACACTGATGCTCAAACGCGGCACTCAGGAGTTTATGTTCCGGGCGCGCGTCTGTAATCAACGGGATAACTTTGTCGGCATTCAACTGGAGCACATGGATTTGCAATCACACATTAACTTTGTGCAGTGCACTTTTGCCCGCGCCGATACATGGGCCATGTGGCAAGAAAGTTATCAGCAAGATCAACCGATGCGCAGTATTCAAGATATTTTTGCTGTCGGCCTGCGCGGTTACAAGCAGATGGCCAAGCAAGCGCCACGCATTATTGCTTGGCTTATTCGTCTGACCGTATGGCTGACGGAGTGGCTAAGCTCTTTTATACCCAGAACACCGGCAATGACATTAGTTGCGGATCCCGTTAACTCCAAGCAAGAAGCTGAATTATGATGGCACTCTCACGTAATACCCTGTTGCTTGCACTCACGCTGATCGGGGGACTCCCTGAGCTGTGTGCTGCGCAAGAATACATTGGTGATACGCCGGCGCCGGCGGTATCCACCGCAGGCACCACATCGACCACAACCCCGGACGTCGCAACGGCCAGCACCACCTCTGACGAACAGGCTCCGGTGACCGATCTCAGTCTGACCTTTAATCAGTTACTACCCAGCGGGATCTTGGAGCTGCGTAATGTGCTGAAAACGATTCAGATGGATTTTGGGATCCGCAGCGATCAAATGGTCACTGCGGCCAAGTTACATCTGATTTTTACCCCCTCTCCAGCCATGCTGCCGGTCATGTCCCAGATTAAGGTGTACATGAATGACGAGCTGATGCAGGTGATCCCCATTACGCAAGAGCAGATGGGCAAAGAAGTCGATCATGTGGTGACACTCAATCCTCGTTTTATCAAAGATTTCAATACCGTGCGTTTTGAGCTGATCGGGCATTACAACGCCCCGTGCGAAGATCCGCTGAATAACGTGCTCTGGGCTGATCTAAGCCGCAAGAGCCGTCTGGATCTGAGTGTGCAAGCGCTGGCTGTCAGCAATGATTTGTCATTGTTCCCTGAGCCGTTCTTCGATCCGCGGGATGTCAATCCGCTGCAATTACCGTTTGTGTTCGCCACCACACCATCGGCTATCACTCAGCAAGCGGCTTCTGCGCTGGCATCGTGGTTCGGTGCACAGTCCAAATGGCGCGGCCAGACCTTCCCGGTCAAT